>CAJAFJ010000450.1 GCA_903938955.1 uncultured beta proteobacterium
AGCGCGAGGCCAAAGCCCGCGAAGAGGCCGGTGCCGACTGGATGGTCGAGCAGGGCTTTGACCGCAAGGAGTAGCCAGTATGAGTAACCTTGCCCTCATTGCAAAAACACAAAGTCTTATCGCTGCAGGTGACATTGTTGGAGCCGAGTCCGCTCTGGTAGAACTGGCTGACGCCGAGGGCGATCGCGCCCTGATGGTGGTGCTGGAGCAGTTGCCCGCCAAAGACATCCTGGCCGTGATCCGGGAATACGACAACTCCAAGGAATCGGTCATCAACCTTCTGGTGACGCCCGACATTTTTGCCCGCGCCGTGGTCATCGAAAAACAGTACAAAGACCTGACCCGCACCCACTTGCGCGGCATGGTGAACTCGGTCATCTTCAGAGAAGATGCTGACCCGGTTGAATTCCTGAATGCCATTGGCGAGCTCGAAGGCGGCAGCAAGCCATGGCCGACTACTTCTCCGAAAAATGGAGCCGGGTTGAAGCCTTTGCCCGCACTGGCGCGTTTGACACGGTGGAAGACGACGGCGCGATGCTGACCGAAGACGAGCTGTACGCCTCCGCCTACGTCAAGCCCCGACTGGAACAAGACGAAGTGGCCGACCAGGACTGGATGGAACTGGCCTGGATTCTGCGCTACGAACTGCCCGACCTGTTCATTGAAACCGTGCTGGTGCTGCGCGCCAAAGCCCGCGCCCATGACCTGGGTCTGGAAGAAGAGGAAGAGCTGGAAGAGGACGACGACCGGGTCGAAACCGGCGACACCGACCGCGGCAAAGCCACACCCGCCGCGCGCGAATCCGACGAGGAATCGGCCATTTAAATGCCCAAGCACGCGTCCACCTCACCCGCCGCCGTCTCGCTGTATGACGCGCGCCCGTTTTTCGAGAAAGCGTTGCACTACGGGGTGCAGCACGGCATTATCCATCAGGACAAACTGGACGCCATTGGCACCGAGGCGCCCAAAGGCATGGTGCAGATTGCGCGTTATTTTGGCAATGAGTTTTTGCGTCCGGACCTGGAACAAGCCCGGACCAGAATCGTCAACCTGGTCAGCCTGTACCTTGAAAGCACCACCGGTGGCGACCTGCGGCGGGCCGCCGAGTCGCTGCGCGATCACTCGTTTTTGTCGCGCTCCAAAGGCGGCTCGGACATGCTCAAGGCCTTGATTGTGATGCCGCAAAACAGCCACTTTGGCATGAATGAGCGCGGTGGGTTTACCGACGAACACATCCCGCTGCTGGCCAAATGGACGCTGCGCAGCCTGCCCGACTACCAGGCCGAACTGGCCCTGCGCAGCCAGGTGGCGCAGGTGGTGGACGCCGCCATCTGGCTGGCCGACAGCCTGGGCCTGGATGCCGACGACCTGGAAGAAGCCGGTAAAGATGCCGAAGCCGTCATCCGCACCGCGCTGCTGGTGCTGGCCTGCAAGCGCACCGAGCTACCCGACTGGGTCGGTTTTTCAAAAATGGTGACCGCGCTGCGTAAAAAATACGCCGACGGCAACCCACTGGCCTTCCCCGTGCCGTTACCCAAACAGTTACCCGTGCACCTGAAAGACGCGGTTGAGGTGGTGCGCCAATCGGTACTGTCGGATTTACCCAAAATCCTCGACGCCACCCTGCCCGTGCGCAAACTGTTTGACCAGACACCCGCGTTTATGGGTCGCTATTTCTGGCTGGAAGACGGCTTGAGCGAGGTGGACCACCACGACCGCACCACCTCCACCGCCTGGAACAAAGCCACCGGCGGGCATGACGACGAAGGCTCGCTGATCACGCTGTTTTTGTGCATTGCCACCGGCAGCGCGCCTAAAACGCTGTTGACCGAAAAAACGGCGGCCACGCTGATCCGCAAAATCCGCAAAACCGGCCTCAGCCCCGCCCTGGCCAGCGAGTACATCCGGGCCCACGCCCCGGTGCAGCACCAGGAAGCCTATGTGCAGATGTGGCAAACCTTCTGCGACGAGGCGCAGCCCACGCTGCAAAGTGATTACGACTACGAGCTGAAAGACGCCATCGCCCTGCTGCGCCTTGAGTGCAACGTGAAATAGGGGCCACTGCGAACGTCAGCTCAACACCACCATGAACGTCAACTTCTTTCAGCGGCAGTCACTTAAAACACGGCTGACCCTTTTCACGTTGCTGACTTTTTTGGGGGTGATCTGGCTGCTGGCGTTTTACACCACCCGCATGCTGCGTGAAGATACGCAGCGCCTGTTGGGCGCACAGCAATTTTCAACCGTATCGCTGATCGCCGGGCAGATCAATGACGACGTCGAAGACCGCTTCAGGGCGCTCAAAAAAGTATCCCACGAAATCACGCCGGACTTGCTGAACAACGCCCCCGCCTTGCAAGCGCTTTTAAATCAGCGCTCGTTTTTTCAGAGCCTGTTCAGCGGTGGCGTCCTTGTTGTGCGCGCCGATGGCACGGCGGTGGCCGAGTTACCGCTCTCGGCAGCCCGCGTGGGCGTCAATTACAGCGAGGTTGACTCCATCCAGGCGGCACTCACCCAAGGCAAGTCCACCCTCAGCAAACCGCTCATTGGCAAAACCCTGAAAACACCGGTCTTCAACATGGCCGAGCCCATTCGGGATGCGCAGGGCAAGGTGATTGGCGTGCTGTTCGGCGTGATCAACCTGAGTCTGCCCAATTTTTTAGACAAGATGACCAAAACCAAATATGGCAGCGCAGGCGGCTATTTGCTGACGGACCCGAAGCACAAGCTCTTTATCACCGGCACCGACCCGAGCCGCGTCATGCAGCCCACGCCAGCGCGGGGCGTGAACCCCTTGTTTGACCGTTGCATGGACGGCTTTGAGGGCTACGACGTGGGGGTCAGCTCGCGGGGCATAGAAGAACTCGTGGCGGTCAAAGGCGTTCCGGCGGCAGGTTGGTTTTTAGCGATTGTGCAGCCGACCAAAGAAGCCTTTGCCGCCGTTCACACCCAGCAGCGGCGCATGCTGGTCGCCACGCTGGTGCTGACGCTGCTGGCCGCAGGCCTGATCTGGTGGATGACCTCGTGGATGCTCAAGCGCCAATTTGCCCCCATGCTGGAGGCGGCCCATACGCTGGATGCCCTGTCAAGCTCCGGCCAACCGCCGCAGCCCTTGCCGATTGCCAGGAATGATGAAATTGGTGAACTGATTGGCGGCTTTAACCGCCTGCTGCTGTCCATCAACCAGCGCGAAAATTTTCTCAAGCAAATTCTCGACACCTCCAGCGTGGCCATCTTTCTGGTCGATATGCAGGGGCGCATCACCCTGGCCAACCAGCGCATGGCGGAAATGTTCCACTGCACGGTCAAGGACCTGCAGGGACAGGAATACGTGGCCCTGCTGCACCCCACCGAGCGTGACAGTGGACGAAACAACATGCTCGCCTTGCTCAACAGCCAGGTCGCGCTGGTGGCGGTGGACCGCTTTTATTGGCGCCCCGACGAAACCGAGTTCTGGGGCCACCTGACGGGCAAGCGTTTCTTTGATGTGAACGGCGCAGAACGCGGCCTGATCGGCGTCATTGTGGACATCGACGAACGCAAGCAGGCTGAAGAAGAGCTGCTGCGCTCCAACCGCGAGCTGGAGCAATTCAGCTACAGCATTTCGCACGACATGCGCCAGCCCCTGCGCATGATCTCCAGCTACCTGCAGCTGCTGGAGATGAAGCTGGCGCAACAACTCGACGAGGAAAAACGCGAGTATTTCCACTACGCCATCGACGGCGCCAAGCGGCTTGACGCCATGCTGCTGGGCCTGCTCGACTACTCCCGCGTCGGCCGCAAGGGCGAGCCAGCGGCCTGGGTACAGAGTCGCGCCGTGCTGGATGAAGCCCTGCTCTTTTTGCAACCGGCGATGGTCGAGGCGCAGGCCCAAGTTCAAATTAAAGGCGAATGGCCGGCTATTTTTGTCAGCCCCGACGAGATGCTGCGCCTAATGCAAAACCTGGTCGGCAACGCCCTCAAGTTCCGCGTCGCCGGGCGCACGCTGGACATCACCATCACCAGCGAAACACGCGGCGAGAACTGGCGTTTCTGTGTGGCGGACAACGGCATTGGCATCCTCCCGGACCAGATCGGGCGGCTGTTTCAGGTGTTTGCGCGGCTGCAGTCGCGTGCCGCCTTTGAAGGCACCGGCATCGGGCTGGCACTGTGCCGCAAGATTGCCGAGCACCACGGCGGCAAGATCGGGGTTGAGTCCGGGGGCGAAGGGCTGGGCAGCCGCTTTTGTGTCGATTTACCCCTGCCGCCAACTGCGCCCGTCACACCATGAGCCGCATGATGACATCACGCGCAGGGGCGGTGGCGCTGCTGGTCTTTGTGATCACCGCCAGCCTGTCAGCCGCGCTGATCTGGCAACTCGAACGCGCCCGGCTGCGCGAAGCCCGTGCGCAGGTAGCCACCCTGGTCACCGAGCGCGCCTTTGCCATTCAAAACAACATTGACTACTCGCTGTCTGCCACCTATGCCCTGGCCGCCATAGTGCGCCAAGGCAAGGGCCATGTGCCGGAGTTTGTGGCAACCGCCACGCAAATGCTGCCGTTTTACCCCGGCGCCTCATCGCTGCAATTGGCCCCTGACGGCATTGTGGCCAAAATTGTGCCGGCAGCGGGCAATGAAAAAGCCCTCGGCCACAACCTGCTGACAGACCCCGCACGCGACAAAGAGGCTTTTCGCGCCCGCGACACCGGCCAACTCACGCTGGCCGGACCGTTCACGCTGCGCCAAGGCGGTTTGGCCGTGGCGGGACGGCTGCCGGTGTTTCTGCCCAACCAGCAGGGAGACGCCACTTTTTGGGGCTTCATCTCGATCGTGATCCGCGTCCCCGATGCCTTGGAGACGGCGCAACTCTCCAAGCTGTTGGAGCGCGGCTTGGGCTACGAGCTCTGGCGCATTCATCCTGACACCGGCCAAAAACAAATCATGGGCAGCAGCGACACACCCACGCTGACCGACCCGGTCGAACACCAGGTCAAAGTGCCCAACGGAAACTGGACGCTGAGTGTCAGCCCGGTCATGGGCTGGAGCGATGTCAATGGATTGCTGTTCAAAGCAGCCTTGGGCTTGCTTTTCAGCCTGCTGCTGGCGTGGCTGGCCAAGCTGATGATGAACACCCGAACACAAGAAAAAAGTCTGGCCACCCGCGTCGCCCTGCGCACCCAGGACTTGCAGCGCTTTGCCGAAGTCACAGCCCATCACCTGCAAGAACCGGCCCGCCGCCTGGCCAGCTACGCCGAACGGCTGACCACGCAGTTGGCCAGCCACACGATCAACGCCGACACCCAGCTCTCGCTCGACTTCATCGGTCAGCAGGCCCGGCACATGAAAAAGCTGCTGCGTGACACCGAGCGCTACCTGTCGGCCGACCAGCCGCGCGGCGACGTGGGCAACACCGACACCAACGCCACGCTGCAACAGGTGCTGGACCGCCAGCGCACCCGCATCGCCCACAGCGGCGCTACCCTGAGCGTGAGCGCCCTGCCGTCGGTGCACATCGACAAAGCGCGTCTGGTCGATCTATTTGACGCCGCGCTGGACAATGCCCTGCAGTTTGCGAGCGCCGCCGACCACCCTTTGCGCATCACGGTAGATGGCGAGCGACAAGGTGTGCGGGTACGTTTGCAGGTCAGCGACAACGGCCCCGGCATTGACGAGGAATACCGCGAGCGGGTGTTTCGGGTGTTCGAGCGCCTGAGCACCAGCGGCGAAGGCACCGGCATCGGGCTGGCCCTTGTACGGCGCATTGCCGAGAGCTGCGGCGGGCGCACCTGGCTTGAAGAGACGCCGGGCGGTGGCTGCCGCCTGGTGTTTGAATTACCTGCGGAGACAACCTCGTGACCCCTGAACCCCTGCCCTTTGTCATTTTGCTGGCGGAAGACGAACCGGCCGATGCCCATCTGGTCAAAGCCGCGCTGGCCGAGAACCGCATCATCACCGACCTGCACCATGTGGTGAACGGTCGCGAGGTGCTGGAGTTTTTGCGCCGCCAGGGGCCACGCTTTGCCACGGCACCGCGCCCTGATTTGATTTTGCTCGACCTGAACATGCCGCGCATGGATGGTCGGGAATGTCTGGCCGCCCTCAAAAAAGACCCGGCCTTGCACAGCATACCGGTCGTGATCCTGACCACCTCAGAGGTCGAGCGCGACGTGGTGGCGTCCTACAACCTGGGCGCCTCGGGCTACATTGCCAAGCCAGTGGATATTCAGCAATTTATTGCAGCCGTGCGCCATTTGGGCGACTATTGGATCAAACTGGTGCGCTTGCCGCATCGACATTAAATGAACTCCGTCAATCATCAACCCTTGAAACCACGCCCGGTGGTGCTCGTCATTGAAGACGAGCCGGGCGATGCGCTGCTGATCAAGCTGCAGCTGCACGAGCGTGATGCCGAGGCCTTTTCCGTGCATCTGGCGGACTCGCTGGGCGCCGCCGCCCGGCTGATGGCCGGCGGTCTGCAGCCCGATGTGGTGTTGCTGGACCTGAACCTGCCGGACTCCAGCGGCAGCGCCACCGTCGAGCGCTGCCGCGCCCTGATCGAATCACCGATCGTGGTGCTGACCGGCATGGACGATGGCGCCGCCCTGGAAGAGGCCATTCACTCGGGCGCCGAAGACTACCTCACCAAAGGCGGCGATGGCCCGGCTTTACGCAAGGCCGTGCGCTACGCCATGCTGCGCTACCAGCGCGACACCGATGGTCGGCTGGCTGCCATCGTCTTCACCCATGCCCGCGAAGGCATCATGATCACCCACGCCGATGGCAGCATCCTGGATGTCAACGACGCCTTCACCCGCATCACCGGCTACGAGCGCGATGAAGTGCTGGGGAAAAACCCGCGCCTTCTGAGTTCCGGCCGCCAGGGCCAAGAGTTCTACGCCACCATGTGGCGCCATTTACTGGAGAACGGTCACTGCTACGGCGAGGTCTGGAACCGGCGCAAAAACGGCGAGGTCTACGCCGAGATGCAAACCATCAGCGCCGTGCGCGATGCCCAGGGCCACACCCGCCAATACGTGGCGCTGTTTTCTGACATCACCGCGCTCAAAGAACACCAACAACAGCTGGAGCACATCGCCCATTACGATGCGCTGACCAACCTGCCCAACCGCGTTTTGCTTGCCGACCGGCTGCACCAGGCCATGTCACAAGCCGAGCGACGCGGCCAGCTACTGGCGGTGGCCTACCTGGATCTGGATGGCTTCAAGAGCATCAACGACCGCCACGGCCATGAGGCGGGCGACCAGTTGCTGATCGCCCTGGCCAACCGCATGAAACTAGCGCTGCGCGAAGGCGACACGCTGGCCCGGCTGGGCGGTGACGAGTTCGTCGCCGTGCTGCTCGACCTGCCCGATGTGGCCGCCAGCGTGCCCATGATCAACCGCCTGCTGATGGCCACGGCACAGCCGGTGCATGTGGGTGAGCTGGTGCTGCAGGTGTCAGCCAGTCTGGGCGTCACCTTCTACCCGCAGGCGGAAGAGGTGGACGCCGACCTGCTGCTGCGCCAAGCCGACCAGGCCATGTACCAGGCCAAGCTGGCCGGTAAAAACCGTTACCACGTCTTTGATGCCGAGCAGGACCGCCATGTGCGCGGCCACCACGAAAGCATTGAACGCATCCGTCAAGCGCTGCGGAATCACGAGTTTGCGCTGTATTACCAGCCCAAGGTGAACATGCGCACCGGTCAGGTGATTGGGGCCGAAGCGCTGATTCGCTGGCAACACCCGGAGCAAGGTGTGCTACTGCCAGCAGTTTTTTTACCCGCCATCGAAGACCACCCGCTGGCCATCAGCATCGGCGAATGGGTGATCGACACCGCGCTGACCCAGATGGAACATTGGCAAGCGGCGGGGCTGAGCCTGCCCATTAGCGTCAATATCGGCGCCCGCCAGTTGCAGCAAACCGATTTTGTACCCCGTTTGCGCAAAATTCTGGCGCAGCACTCCACGGTCATACCGGCCCATTTAACGCTGGAGGTGCTGGAAACCAGCGCGCTGGAAGACCTGGCGCATGTCTCCCAAGTCATCAAGACCTGCAGCCAGATGGGCATCAAGTTTGCGCTGGACGACTTTGGCACCGGCTATTCGTCACTCACCTACCTGAAGCGCCTGCAGGTCAGCCTGCTCAAGATTGACCAGAGTTTTGTCCGCGGCATGATCGACGACCCGGATGACCTCGCCATTTTGGAGGGCGTGATTGGCCTGGCCCGCGCCTTCCGCTGCGAGGTGATTGCCGAGGGCGTGGAGACGGTGGCCCACGGCACGCTGTTGCTGCAAATGGGCTGTGCCTTGGCCCAGGGCTACGGCATTGCCCACCCGATGCCCGCGCAAGCCATGTCAAGCTGGTTAACCCACTGGCGACCCGATGCCGCCTGGACCCATCTGCCCGCGGTAAACCGTGAAGATTTGCCCTTGCTGTTTGCCAACGCCGAACACCGTGCCTATGTTTTGGGTATCGAGGCCATGCTGAAAGGCGAGCGTGAAATTGCACCGTCACTGGAGGCGCATCAATGCCGCTTTGGCGCCTGGCTGGTCAACGAAGGCCAGGCACGCTATGGTGCGCAAACGGCCTTTGCTGGGGTTGTATCCTTGCACAAGGATGTGCATGTGCTGGCGCAGGCCCTGCTGGACCTGCAAACCCAAGGTCAAACCCCACAGGCGCTGGCCCGGCTGGATGAACTATTCAGCCTGCGCAATGCCTTGCTGGAGCAACTGACCCAGTTGCAGCAGGCAAACGATCTGACCAGCACAAGCTAATCGGCCGATTTACCGCGCTTGCCAGCTTTGCCGGATTTACCCGCCCTGCCTGACTTTTTGCCGTCCGAGCTGGCGGGGCTTGACTCGCCTCGCGCGGGCATGGCCGCCAGCTCGGCCTCGACCCGCTCGCACAACGTGCGCAAAATCTTGATGCGGGCGTAGTTTTTGTCATTCGCCTCGACCAGCGTCCAGGGCGCATTGCCGGTGCTGGTGCGCTCCACCATGTCACAAATGGCCTGCTGGTAGGTGTCCCATTTTTTGCGATTGCGCCAGTCTTCTTCGGTGATTTTGAAGCGTTTGAACTCAATTTTTTCACGCGCTTTGAAGCGCTCAAGCTGCTCGGCCTGGCTGATTTGCAGCCAGAACTTCAGCACAATCACCCCGGCGTCGGCCATTTCATGCTCGAAGTCGTTGATCTCGGAGTAGGCGCGCAGCCAATCGTTCTCCGAGCAAAATCCCTCCACCCGCTCCACCAGCACCCGCCCGTACCAGGTGCGGTCAAAAATAGCCACATGGCCCTTGCGTGGCAAATGGCGCCAAAAGCGCCACAAGTGCGGTTGCGCCCGCTCTTCATCAGTCGGGGCGGCCACGGGGGTCACCTGGTATTGCCGCGCGTCCATCGCTGCCGCAATGCGCCGAATGGCACCGCCTTTGCCCGCGGCGTCCGCCCCTTCAAAGGCACACACCAGCGAGCGGCCCTTGAAGCGCTCGTCACGCACCAGCTCTGACAGACGGCCCTGCCACTGGGCCAGCTCGTCCTCATAGGGCTTGTCCGCCAGTTTGAGCGTCAGGTCAAGCTCGGAGAGCACGTTGCGGCCATCAATATCCACCCGCACGATCGGCGCCACCGGCGCCTCTTGCTTGTCGGTACTGGCCAGTTTTTTCTTTAACGCATCGAGCAAGACCTGCCCGGCCGTCAGCGAGCGGTAGCGATCACACGCGCCCTCCACCACCACCCAAGGGGCCCAGGGTGTGTTGGTCATGCGCAGAAAATGCCCCGCCACGTCTTGCAACTGGTCGTAGGTTTTCAGCCGCTCCCAATTCCAGGGGGTCACACGCCAAGCGGTACGGGGGTCGCTCTCAAGGTCTTTAAGGCGCTTCTTTTGACCGTCCTTGGTCAGGTGAAACCAGAACTTGAGCACCAGCGCGCCTTCACTCACCAGCATCGACTCAAAGCGGTTGATCTGGTCGGCCCGGGCATCGAGTTCTTTCAGGGAAATCTCGCCCTGAATGCGCTCGCGAATCGGGTCCGAATACCACGAACCGGCAAAAATACCAATGCGGCCCTTGGGCGGCAGCGAGCGCCAGTAACGCCACATGGCCGGGCGTTCGCGCTCTTCATCGGTGGGCTCGGAAAATGCCAGTGTGGAGATAAACCGGGGGTCCATCCACTCGTACAGCACATTGATGGTTTCACCCTTGCCGGCGCCGTCCTGGCCGCTGATCAGCACCACCACCGGGATTTTCCGGTTCTCGTACAAATCGACCTGCGCACCCAGCAGTGCGGCCCGCAAAGTGGGCACCGCCTCGCGGTAAGCAGCCTTGCTGATTTTGTGACCGATTTCTGCCGACTCAAACATCAAAACTCTCCTGTGCTGGCGTCTTGAAACGGGTCAAGCCTCTTGGCTCACCGGTGTGGCTTGGCCCGTGGCAAACAAGCGCTTGGCGGTCGACACCACAATAAAGGACTCTTGCGCACTCAGCGTGGGGAACTGCTCTTTGAGGTTCCGCAGCGCCAGGTGCTCATGGTTCTGCCCGGCCCAATGGTTGGCCGGGTCAAAAAATGGCCGCAAGGCAGCACAGGCGGCGGGAAAAATAACGCGCAGCTCGTGTTGCGTGCGTCGCTCAATAATGACTTTGTGATCCGACATGGCGTTCTCCTTGGTTTACTTTTTCGTCTGCCAGTCCGTCAAGCTGAAGTGCCTACGTGAATCGATACGCTCGCCCAGGGGTACGGAATAATTTGCAGCCGTTCGATTATCGTCAGGTTCAAAAGTAAAAATGCCCGCCCGGTATGACGCCGGGCGGGCATTGAAGTTAACGCAGCAACGGCGACTTAATCGTTGCCATGGCCTTTGTTTTTCTTGAATTTATCATGGCCGCGGCCATGGTTACCGTTGTTACCCCGGTTGTCATCGCGATCACCATAGCCGTTGTTGTCGCCACGAGATCCTTGGTCGCGGCGATTTCGGTCCATGTACTCGTTGCGATACCAGCTGTCCTGCACAAAATAGACCGGTTGACCGCAGGCGTTGTACTTGCGGCAGTTTTTATCCCAATGTTTTTCGTGCCCTGGTGGCACACGCAAATAGATCGGCTGGCGATACATCACAGCCGGGCCTTGCTGAATGATCAGCGGCGCTGAGTAGATCAAGCGGGGTTGTGGCGCATTGCCAATATCAATCCGACCATAAAAGCCCGGCTGACCAATCGAGACGGACACGCCGACATCGGCAGCCATTGCAGACCCTACCAAAGCGACCAAAGCGGCACCGAGTAAAAGACGTTTCATTAAATCAACTCCAATAGCGCAGGTAGCGCATGAAAAACGGGCACAGACCGTTAAATCTGTGTGTCCCCGCAAAGACTGTTTAACGCGCCAAAGCGCTCAGTCGTTTACCAATTCCATACTAATCTTTATTACAACGGATTGCTTGAAGCCCTACAAAATACGGTCAAGTGCGGCCGCCAGTTGCCCCACCGTGCGGTCCACGTTGTGCCATTTCTCCAGGCCAAACAGTCCAACCCGAAAGGTCATGAAATCAGCGGGTTCGTCGCACTGCAGCGGCACCCCGGCAGCCGTTTGCAGGCCTTCAGCCAAAAACTTGCGGCTAGACTGAATCTCGGGATCGTCTGTGTAGCTGACCACCACACCAGGCGCTTGAAAGCCCACGGCCGCCACACTGGGAATGCCCCGACTCTCAAACAAAGCACGCACCTTGGTGCCCAGGTCAATCTGCTCGGCGCGGACCTTCTCAAAGCCGTAGGCTTGGGTCTCCTTCATCACCTCGCGCAAGCGTGTGAGTGCGTCGGTCGGCATCGTGGCGTGGTAGGCGTGGCCGCCGCTCTCGTAGGTTTCCATGATCTGCAACCACTTTTTCAG
>CAJAFJ010000451.1 GCA_903938955.1 uncultured beta proteobacterium
ATGCCTCGGCCGCCCGGACCCTGCGCGTCAGCAATGAGTACCTGGAGTTTGAAGTGTCCAAGCGCTCGCGGCAGCTGGAGGCGATGCAGGATGTGACCATTCTGGCGCTCGCCTCACTGGCCGAAACCCGCGATGTTGATACCGGCAACCACCTCAAACGGACCCAGCACTACATGCGCGTGCTCGGCCATTACCTGAAAAAGAACGCCCGGTTTTCGGGGTTTTTGAGCCCGGCCATGATCGAGATTTTGTTCAAGAGTGCGCCGCTGCATGACATTGGCAAGGTCGGAATCCCCGACCGCATCCTGCTCAAACCTGGGCGCTACACCCCGGAAGAGTTCGAGATCATGAAAAACCACCCCAGGCTTGGGCGTGATGCGCTGATCAACGCACAAAAGACGGTCGGGCAAACCGTTGAATTTCTGGAGGTGGCGATGGAAATCGTCTATTCACACCACGAAAAGTGGGATGGCTCGGGTTACCCGCAGGGTCTGGTGGGCGATGCGATTCCGATTTCTGCCCGCATGATGGCCTTGGCCGATGTCTATGACGCCTTGGTGTGCCGCCGGGTATACAAAATCGGCATGACTCACGCGCAGGCCACGCAAATCATTGTGGACGGGCGCTGCAAGCACTTCGATCCAGACATCGTGGACGCCTTTCTGGCCTTGAGCGAAGAGTTTCAAGTGATTGCGGCAACTTATGCCGATACAGAAGAAGATATTCAATTAAAAGCAGACTTTTTGGCATCGACCATCTAGTTCAAAAAAATAAATCAGGGGAAAACCAGTCATGTACCAAGTCCAAAGTCTCGGGGAATCCGAGCAAAAAAGCGTCAATGAGCAGCTGCTCTTTGCCTTGCAGGAATCCCAGTCGTTGGTGGACGCCATCAAGGACTATTCGCTGGTGTCGATTGCCGACCCCCAGGGCAACATCACCTATGTGAACGATCTGTTCGTCCAGGCCAGCGGTTATTCCAGTACCGAGTTACTGGGCAAAAACCACCGCATGATCCACTCGACAGTGCACGCCGAGTCGTTTTGGCAAACCATGTGGAACACCGTGACGGCTGGCAAGGTCTGGCGCGATGTGGTGTGCAACCGGGCCAAGTCGGGCGAGCTGTTCTGGGTGGACACCCAGATCACCCCGGTGTTCAATGCGGCGCGCGTGATTGAGCACTACGTGGCGATTCGCACCGACATCACCAAGCTGGTCAACGCCACGGAAGCGGCCAAAGCGGCCACGGTTGCCAAAAGTCAGTTTCTGGCCAACATGAGCCATGAAGTCAAAACCCCCATGAACGCCATCATGGGCATGCTCAAGTTGCTGCAAAGTACCGAGCTGACCGTCCAACAGCAAGACTACGTGACCAAGGCCAGCGGCGCCTCCAACGCTTTGCTCTCCTTGCTCAACGACTTGTTGAATTTTTCCAAAATGGAAACCAGCCAGCTCACGCTGGACCTGCAGCCCCTGCAACTGGACCACTTGGTGCACGACCTCTCGGTCTGTGTCTCGCCCGAGGTCGGCGAGAAGCCGCTGGTGCTGCACTTTGAGACCGACCCCGCCATTCCGAAGGTGCTGCTGGGCGATGCCGGGCACTTGCACCAGGTGCTGCTCAACCTGTGCGGCAATGCCATCAAGTTCACCGTGCAGGGCGAGGTGCGGGTGGCCATCAAGCGGCTGTCACAAACCGGGGCTGAGACCCAGTTGCGCTTCTCGGTGCAGGACAGCGGCATTGGCATTGCCCCCGAGAACCTGGAGGCTATTTTTTCCGGCTTTTCGCAAGTGGATGCCTCCCGCACCCGGCGTTTTGGCGGGACCGGTTTGGGCTTGCTGATGGCCCGCAAACTCGTCGCGCTGATGGGCGGCGAACTGGCGGTGACCAGTGTGCTGGGCCAGGGCAGTACCTTCTCTTTCACCCTGACCCTGCGCACCACCGACCAGAGGCCCGGCCAGACCGAGCTGCCGGTCAAGGCCGAGACCCCCAAGCCGCTCAGCCTTGAAGGCATGCGCTTGCTGGTGGTGGAGGACAACCTGATCAACCAACTGGTGGCCCGCGAACTGCTCAAGGCGCAGGGCGCGCAGGTGGTGATTGCCGTCAACGGTCAATTGGGGGTGGAGGCGGTGGCCGCTGCCGACCCACCATTTGATGCCGTGCTGATGGACCTGCAGATGCCCGTGATGGACGGTTTTGAGGCCACCCGCGTGATTCGCACCGAGCTGGGGTTGGCTAACCTGCCCATCATCGCCCTGACCGCCAACGCCATGTCCAATGACCGGGCGCAGTGCCTGGCCGCGGGCATGAACGAGCACGTTGGCAAGCCCTTCAACATGGCGCAATTGGTGGAGGTGCTGCTCAAGCTCACCGCCAGTCCCACCCCGGGGGCACCCGGCGCCCTGCCGTCGTCTGCTAAAGAAGGAACCGCATGAAACCCAACACCGCGGCACTCAAGACCGAACTGTCAGATGCCAATACCCTGCTGCGCACGGTGATTGATGAAAACCCCAACATCATTTTTATGAAAGACTGGGATGGCAAGTTTTTGATCGGTAACCACGCCCTGGCCGACCTGTATGGCACCACGACGGAAGACTTGGTGGGCAAGGATGATGGGGCGTTCAACCCCAATGCCGAGCAGGTGGCTTTTTTTCTCCAAAATGCGCGCGACATCATGTCGCACAGCGAGACCCAGGTGGTGATGGAAGAGTCCACCCATGTGGTCACCGGCGAGGTGTCGTATTTCCAGTCGATCAAGAAACCGATCATCACCGCCGAGGGTCAAAAACAGATTCTGGTCATCGCCAACGATGTGACAGAGCTCAAACGGGTGCAAAAACAGCTCGAAGAGAGTGAGCGCCGCCTGCGTTACGTGCTGGCCGCCACCCGCGAGGGTATTTGGGATTGGGACATCCGCCGTGGCCTCGTGACCCACAACCACCAGTGGTGTGACGTGGTCGGCCTGGATGACCAGTACCTGTCGCACTCGCTGGACGTCTTTGCCGCCCTGCTTCATGAAGACGACAAAGACGTGGTGATGGCACGGCTGCAACGCTGCCTGGACGACCAGGTCCCTTACCGCAGCGAACACCGCATTCGCCTGAAAAATAACCGGGTGGTCTGGGTGCTGGACCGGGGCGATGTGGTGGAGCGCAATGACCGCGGTGAACCCTTGCGCATGGTGGGTAGTATTGTTGACATCAGCGAGCGCAAGGTCGATGAGCAGGCGCTGGCGATGCGCACCGACTTGTTGAATGCCATTTTTGAGCTGAGCCCCGATGGCTTTGTGTCGTTTGACGCGGCGCACCGGGTGTCGTATGTCAGCCCGGCTTTCCAGCGCATGACCGGGCTTGATTTTGCCCAGTTGAGTGGTCTGGATGAAGCCGCGTTTGCCGCTGTGCTGTGCGGCCTGTGTTTGCCTGGTGGGCGCTTTCGGGGCTTTGAGCTGTTGCGCAAAAAAGCCGCCAGCGACAAGGCCGGCAGTCGTGAGTTCATCGAAGTGGCGCAGGCGGGCAAGCGTGTGCTGGAAGTGGGGCTGCGCATCAGCGAGTCCAGCACGGTGTCGCAGATTCTGTACTTTCGCGACGTCACGCACGAGTCCGAAGTGGACCACATGAAGAGTGAATTTTTGTCCACGGCAGCGCATGAGTTGCGCACCCCGATGGCCAGCATTTACGGGTTTTCCGAGGTCTTGCTGACGCAGGAGCTGGACGAGGAGAGCCGCCAGGAGTTTCTCAACATCATTTTCAAGCAGTCGGAGTTGATGGCCTCCATCCTGAATGAGCTGCTGGACCTGGCCCGCATTGAGGCCCGTCGCGGCAAGGATTTTGTCTTTGAGG
>CAJAFJ010000452.1 GCA_903938955.1 uncultured beta proteobacterium
ATGTGCGCCATGATGACGACAGTGGCTTCGGCGGCAAGACCACCGGCAGCGCCGCATATGGCTACGCCCTGACGCCCAAACTGCGCATGACGGCTTCTGCCGGCACCGCGTTCCGCGCGCCGACGCTGTACCAGCGCTTCAGTGAGTACGGTATCAGCGGCCTGCAACCCGAAACCAGCAACAACATTGAAGCGGGTGTGCGCTACACCGACGGTGCCAGCAGCCTGGGCGTGGTGGCCTACCGCAACACGGTGCGCAATCTGGTTACCTTTGTCAATGGCCCCGGCCCCTGTGCGTCGCCATACGGTTGTTACGACAGCGTGGCGCGTGCCGTGTACGAAGGGCTGACCTTCTCCGCCAACACGTTGCTGGGCGGTGTCAATCTGCGCGCTTCGGTCGATTTCCAGAACCCCGAAGATTTGGACACAGGCAAACAACTGGCGCGCCGCGCACGTCGTCACGCCACACTGGGTGCTGATGTGCATGTGGCAGGCTGGCGTCTGGGCGCTGAAATGCAGGCGTCAGACAAACGCTTTGATACGGTCGCCAACACCACCGAACTGGCGGGCTACGCGCTGTTCAACCTGTCGGCCAGTACCCACCTGACACGCGATGTCACGCTGCTGGCGCGCCTTGACAATCTGACGGACACGGATTACCAGAGCGCCCGCACGTATGCCCGCGAAGGCCGCACGGTCTACATCGGCCTGAAGTGGGCACCGCTCTAATCTGAAGGATTGATCCATGTCTGACGCCATCTGCCCCGCCATCCTCATCGCCGCCCCGGCTTCGGGTCAGGGCAAAACCACCGTGGCCGCCGCCCTGGCACGCCTGCACACACGCCAGGGCCGAAAAGTGCGGGTCTTCAAGTGCGGGCCGGACTTTCTGGACCCAGTCTGGCACGCGCTGGCCAGCGGCGCGCCGGTGCACCAGATGGACTTGTGGATGACGGGCGAGGCCGATTGCCGGGCGCGCCTGGCAGCGGCGGCAGCCGAGTCGGACCTGATCATTGTTGAAGGTGTCATGGGTTTGTTTGACGGCGAACCCAGCGCGGCGGACCTGGCGCAGCGCTTTGGTCTGCCGGTTATGGTGGTGATTGATGCGGGCTCGATGGCGGGCACGTTTGGCGCGCTGGCCTTTGGTTTGCAGCATTACCGTCCCGATATGCCGTGGGCCGGTGTGCTGGCCAACCGGGTCGCCAGCGAGCGCCATGCGGGCATGTTGCAAGCGAGTGTGCGTGAGCCCGAGCAGTGGCTGGGCGCTGTCATGCGCAACCCGGCCATGGTCTTGCCGGAGCGTCACCTCGGGTTGACCGTGGCCAGCGAGGTGACCGATGCGCTGGAGCGACTCGACGCAGCGGCTGATGCGCTGGCCGCCACCCCGCTGGGGCAAATGACTTTGGTTGACCTCAAGCGCTGGGATGTGACATTTTCAACCGAAAACGACGTTGCGGCAGGTGCCTTGCCGGACGCAAAAAATCTCCAAGGCGATACGCCATCCAACAACCAACCGTTAGCGGGGCGCACGGTCGCCGTGGCCCGCGACGCCGCTTTTTGTTTTATCTACCAAGCTAACCTCGACTGCCTGCAAGCGCTGGGCGCCGGGTTGGTGTTTTTCTCGCCCTTGACTGATTCAACGTTGCCCTCTTGCGATGCCGTCTGGATTCCCGGTGGCTACCCCGAGTTGCACGCCGAACGGCTGACGGCGAACACGTCCATGCGCGACAGCCTGGCAAAGCATGTGGCGCAAGGCAAACCGGTGTGGGCTGAATGCGGCGGCATGATGGTGTTGTTTGACACCCTCGTCACCGTGGACGGCCAAAGCCACGCCCAGTGGGGCTTGCTGCCGGGCACCGTCACGATGCAAAAGCGTCTGGCCGGGCTGGGACCGCAACAGTTGGCGATGGAAGATGGCGTGCTGCGCGGCCACACCTTCCACTATTCCACTTGCGCCACCCCGTTGGACGCCAGCCTTCGCACCGCGCGCTCACACCAAGAGCCGACCCCCGACGCGGGCGAGGCTGTGTACCAACAGGGCTCAATCCGCGCCAGCTACTTCCACGCCTGGTTTGCCTCCTGCCCAGAGGCTACTGCAGCGTTGTTTACAGCCACCACGGCGCGTTCACAAAATCCCGCCAATGGCTTGTCTGATTGATATGACGGAACGTTTTACCTTCCCCCTCGGCCCCCAGCGCATCGTCTGCATGACCGAAGAAACCACCGAATGGCTCTACCTGCTGGGTGAAGAAAACCGCATCGTCGGCATCTCTGGCTACACCGTGCGGCCGCGCCGGGCGCGGGACGAAAAGCCCCGCGTCAGCGCCTTCACCAGCGCCAAGATCGACAAAATTCTGGAATTGAAGCCCGATTGCGTGTTCGGCTTTTCCGACATGCAGGCCGACATAGCCGCCGCCCTGATCCGTCAGGGCGTGCAGGTCACCGTGTTCAACCAGCGCAGCGTGGCCGAGATTTTCACGATGCTGTACCAGGTGGCTGCCATGGTCGGGCAGGGCGCGCAAGGGTTGGAAAAAATTGCGCTCATGCAGCAGCAATTGGCCGCGCTTGAACAAGCCGCCGCCCGCCTGCCACGCCGCCCCAAAATCTTCTTTGAAGAATGGGATGTGCCCCACATCAGCGCCATCCGCTGGGTGTCCGAGCTGATGGGCATTGCCGGGGGTGACGACTGTTTCCCCGAGTTGGCCGCCGAGTCGCTGGGCAAAAACCGCATCATTGCCGACGGCAACGAAATCGTGCGGCGCAACCCCGACATCATCATCGGCTCGTGGTGTGGCAAGAAGTTTCGGCCGGAAAAAGTGGCCGCGCGCCCCGGTTGGGAAAACGTCAGCGCCGTTAAAAATCAGCAACTGTTTGAGATCAAATCCGCCGACATCCTGCAACCCGGCCCCGCCGCGCTGACCGATGGCGTGGCGCAACTGCACCGCATCGTGATGGACTGGAGCGCACAACATGGTTGAACCGCGCCTGACGCTGGCCCGCAGCGAGTTCATTCTGGGTGGTCAAAAAAGCGGCAAGTCGCGCCGGGCCGAAATGCTGGCGCGCGACTGGCTGGCCCAGTCCCCCAGCCACCGCGCCGTGTTGATCGCCACTGCCCAGCCGTGGGACGACGAGATGCGCCAGCGTATTGCCCGCCATCAGGTGGACCGGGCCGCACGCGTGCCCGGCATGACCACGGTGGAAGAGCCGCTGGCGCTGGCCGAGAAAATCACCGAACTCAGCCGCCCCGACACGCTGCTGGTGGTCGACTGCCTCACGCTGTGGCTCACCAACCAGACGATGCCGATGCACAATATTGAGTCAAAACAGCCTATTCGGCACGTGGATAAAGGGTTTATTGCTATGCTTTTAATAGCGATTGAAAAAGCGCCTGGCCCAGTGATTTTTGTCGGCAACGAGATCGGTCTGGGCGTGATTCCCCTGGGCTCCGAGGTGCGCGCCTTTGTCGATGCACTGGGCACGCTCAACCAGCAAGTGGCCGGTGCCTGCCAGCGCGTGACGCTGATGGCCGCCGGTTTGCCACTGACTTTGAAAGATATGCCATGAAGCTGAATCAGCGAGAAGGCGGGGCGGCAGGGCGTTCTGCGCAGGTCAAGGAGGAGCCCGCA
>CAJAFJ010000453.1 GCA_903938955.1 uncultured beta proteobacterium
GCACCAAATGGAGTCCTTGTTGGACCGTTTGCGTCGTCATGAGTTGCAACCTAATTCAGACATGGTTGATGTGTTGCTTGAGTCCGCGGACGCTTCAAGGGGTTTGTTGGCACGCCACCAGGCCGGCGGTGAGGGGGATTCCCCTCCCACGGCTGATCTGGTGCGCCGCATCAGCGCACTGGCATCAGGGCAATCCGCCTTGCCCAAGGCGATTGCGGTCCCCGTGGCAGCGGTCGTGGTCGCGCCTGTGATCGTTCCGGTTGCGGTGGCCCCGGTGGTTGCCGCACCGGTGTCGGTTGGGGCTTCCGACTCAACGCGATCACTTGAAATTCGAATTGGCCCCTTGGATCACCCGGAGCAAGCCGACGCGATTAAAGAACTGTTCCGCGATATTCCTGGCTTGGGTGATATCAAAGTGCTGGAAAGCACTCGGGCGGATACCCGCGTTTTCGCGGTTGAAACGTCTTCCTCCGACGAGGATTTGTTGGATTTATTTGCATTCCACGTTTCCCGGGCGCAGGTCTCCATTAAAGAGGCGAATGAGGTCGTCGCGGCGCCTGATCCCGGCTACGGATTTTTTGATGATGCCGCCGGAGCGCCCACCAAGCCGTCGTACAACGACGATCCGCCGCCTGGCGCTCCGTTGGCGCCGTTGCCGGGTTTTGGCTTTTTTGATGGCGCACCAGGCGCCCCAACGGCTGCTGCTGCGCCCGCCGCTGATGTGGCCGGATCAACGGCTGTCGCCAAGGTCGGCGCCCGAGCCGCCGCGCCTGTTGTGCAGCCTGAGGCCGCCACGATTCGGGTGGCGATCAGCAAGGTCGATCAGTTGATTAACCTGGTCGGTGAATTGGTCATCACGCAGGCCATGTTGGCGCAAAACAGCCGCGCGCTGGACCCTGCGCTGTACCAGCAATTGCTAACGGGATTGACGGACCTTGACCGCAACACCCGGGATTTGCAGGAATCAGTGATGTCGATTCGGATGATCCCGATGTCGATCGTCTTCAGCCGCTTCCCGCGCATGTTGCGTGACTTGGCCAACAAGCTGGGCAAAAAAGTTGATTTTGTGACCCAAGGCGAGGCCACCGAGCTGGACAAGGGGCTGGTTGAAAAAATCACCGATCCCTTAACGCATTTGGTTCGCAATAGCTGTGACCACGGCATCGAAATGCCTGCTGACCGGATTCGGGCCGGCAAGCCTGAAACCGGAACCATTACCTTGTCTGCGGCGCATCAGGGCGGCTCCATCGTCATTGAAGTTCGCGACGATGGTCGTGGCATGTCGCGCGAAAAGATTTTGGCCAAAGCGCGGGAGCGGGGCATGGATGTGTCCGACCAGATGCCCGACGCGGATGTCTGGATGCTGATTTTTGCCCCGGGCTTCTCCACCGCCGATGTGGTGACGGACGTGTCTGGGCGTGGTGTGGGCATGGACGTGGTCAAACGCAATATTGCCGCGCTGAATGGCACGGTAGAGATTGACTCGTCCGAAGGTTACGGCATGAAAGTGTCGATTCGCTTGCCGTTGACGCTGGCGATCATGGACGGCATGTCGGTTGGCGTGGGCAACGAGGTCTACATCTTGCCTTTGTCCTCGGTGGTGGAATCCTTCCAGGTTAAATCCGATGCGGTCAGCACCGTGGGGCAGGGCTCGCAGCTGGTTAAAGTGCGTGACGAATACATGCCGGTCATTGAGCTTGAAAAAGTTTTTCAAGTTCCGCGTTTCGACTCGGAGAAGTCCTGCGACATCATGGTGGTGGTTGAGGCCGATGGCTGCCGCGTCGCCCTGCTGGTTGACGAATTACTGGGCCAACAACAGGTCGTCGTGAAGAA
>CAJAFJ010000454.1 GCA_903938955.1 uncultured beta proteobacterium
CGGCGTGGTGTTGCTGAATTCCAGCGTCACGTAGCCTTCCCACTCGGGCTCAAATGGTGTCACATTGACGATGATGCCGCAGCGGGCGTAAGTGCTTTTGCCCAGGCAGAGGGTCAGTACGTTGCGGGGGATACGGAAGTATTCCATAGTGCGGGCCAGCGCAAAGCTGTTGGGCGGGATGATGCAGCTGTCGCCATGGAAATCGACAAAGCTCTTTTCATCAAAGTTCTTCGGGTCCACCACGGTGCTGTGGATGTTGGTGAAAACCTTGAATTCGGGGGCGCAGCGGATGTCGTAACCGTAGCTGCTGGTGCCGTAACTGATGATTTTGTTGCCCTCGCGCTCGCGCACCTGGCGCGGCTCAAAGGGCTCGATCATGCCGGTGGTTTCGGCCATGTGGCGGATCCATTTGTCACTCTTAATCGTCATGGGAACTGAACTCCTGAAGTTGGCAGATTGTAAGCAAGCGCGGATATCGCTTAGGTCGACCGTTGGGCAAAAAATGCGACTGCTTTTCATTCTGCGTTCAATCGAACCGAACCAATCAAACACGAACACCCAAGGCCTGAAAGACTCAAGAAATAACGGTGCGTTCGATCAAACGGTCATCGCCCAGCACGATCATGGAAAACAGCAACTCGTCCAGGCTGTTGGCGCGGGCCGTGCGGCGCGCCAGCAAGGGCGTGGCCTGCGGGTTAAGTACCACAAAATCGGCCTCGCAACCCGGTTGCAGGTTGCCCACGGCGGGACGCCCCTTCAGGCCCTCCAGCCCCAAAGCACGCGCAGCACCGGCGGTGTGCTGCCACCACAGATGCTGCGGCGACAGCGATATGCCCGGCTTGGTCTGCCCCTCGCGCCCCACGTAATAGGCGGCCAGCATGGTCTGAAACGGGCTGAAGCTGGTGCCCCCGCCGACATCGCTGGCAAGGCCGTATTGAAACCCGGTGCGGTCCGCCCCGGCGTAGTCAAAAAACCCACTGCCCAGAAACAGGTTGCTGGTCGGACACACGGCGGCAGCGGCGCCCGAGGTGCGCATCAACGCCCGGTCGTCGTCGTCAAAATGGATGCAATGGGCGTAGATGGCACGCTCGCGCATCAGCCCAAAATCAGCATAGGTGGCCAGGTAGCTGATGGAGGCCGGAAACAGGTCACGGGCCCAGGCAATCTCGTCATTGTTCTCCGCCACATGCGACTGAATCCACGCGGTCGGGTATTTGGCGGCCAGCTCACCGGCGCCGCGCAACTGCGCATCACTGCAGGTCGGCGCAAAACGCGGGGTGATGGCGTAGCCGAGACGGTCTTTGCCATGCCACTGTTGAAGCAAAGCTTCGGAGTCGATCAGGCTTTGCTCGGTGGCGTCCCGCGTGCCATCGGGCGCGGCGTGGTTCAGCACATCGGCCGGGGCGTTGCGGTCCATCAGGCACAGGCCGGTGATCAGGCGCATCTTTTTAGCCTGTGCGGCGGCAAACAAGGCGTTGACGGATTCGGGGTGCGAGGTGGCAAAGCAGAGCGCCGTGGTGACGCCGTTGCGCAACAACTCCGCTATAAAAAAAGTAGCTGCTTGCGCACTGTATTCGGGCGCCAAAAAGCGTTTTTCTTCTGGAAATGTGTAATCTTCCAGCCACGGCAGCAAGCCATCAGCGGGTGAGCCGATCACGTCCGTTTGCGGGTAGTGAATGTGCATGTCCACAAAACCCGGCGCAATAAGGCGCCCCGGCAGGTGTTCCACCGCGATGCCGGGAAATTGATCGATCAACTCGCGGTAGGGCCCCACGGCCTGCACCACTTGCTGGCCTTGGGCATTGGGGCCGACCACCAGCAGGCCGTCGGTGTCGTAAATGGCTGACTGACGCGGCTCGCGGTCAGTGGCAAAACGGAGGATAGCGGCGCGGTAAGCTTTCATAGGAAAGGAGCTTAACCGCGTTTTTGAAGCTCCTTCAAGGCAGCTTGGCCTGCACGCCTTGCACCAACCAATTCATGCCCAAAATCTGCGTATCGCTCAGCGTCTGGCCTTTGGCGATGACCACCTTGCCATCGTTGTCCAGCACCGCCTGGCGGGCATGGAACGGGTGCAATTTGCCACGGGCAATGTCTTGCTGGCGCGCCAGCACTTCGCGCTGCACGGCGGGTGGCACTTTGGTGCCAAAACCATCGACCTTGATCATGCCCTCGCGCACGCCGCCCCACACGGCACCGCTTTTCCAGGTGCTGTTCAGCACCGCCTGGGCGCGCTGGGTGTAATAGGTGCCCCATTGGTGGGTGACGGCGGCTATTTGTGCATCGGGGGCCACTTTGCGCATGTCGGAGTGGTAGGCCACTGCCAGCTTGCCGCGCTCCTGCGCCGCGACCATGACGGCGGAAGAACCGGTGTGGAAGGCAATCACGTCCACGTTCTGGTTGAACAGCGTCATGGCGGCATCGCGCTCGCGCGCCGGGTCGAACCAGGCGTTGAGCCACACCACTTTGACCTCGGCCTTGGGGTTGACCGAGCGCATGCCCAGCGTGAATGCGTTGATGCCCTGCAGCACTTCAGGAATCGGGAAGCCCGCCACAAAACCCGCCACGTTGCTCCGGGTTATGCGCCCGGCGGCAATGCCCGCCAGATAGCGGCCTTCGTAATAACGCGCATTGGCCACCGCCACATTGGGCGCGGTCTTAAAGCCGGTGATGGACTCAAACTTGACGTCGGGGAATTCAGCCGCCACCTTCAGCGTGGGCTCCATGTAGCCAAAGCTGGGCGTAAAAATCAGCTTGTGGCCGGTGGCGGCCAGATCGCGAATGACGCGCTCGGCGTCCGGCCCTTCAGCCACGTTCTCGACATAGGTGGTTTTTACTTTGGCGCCCAGGGCGGCTTCAACCGCCTTGCGACCTTCGTCATGCTGGCGCACCCAACCGGCATCGGTGAGCGGCGCCACGTACACAAAACCAATTTTTAGCGGCTCGTGGGCGGCGGCAGGCACCGGGTTGGATTGCGAAAAAACGGGGAAAATAAAACAGGCGGCCGCGAATGCGGCGACGAGGTTTTTATACATGGTAGTCCTCTACATGGCTCCGAAACACACAAGACAAAGCTCCGCCGGAGCAGCGGACCTTGGGGTGATTTTAACCGGGCTAGTGCTTCAGCGAAACGCCTCAAACGTGGCGCTCAGCCGGTCGATGTACTGGCGCTTGCGGGTGGCATCGATGAAGCTGGCCTCAAAACTGTTGTGCGCCAGCTGGTAGGCCTGCTGCGCGCCCAAACCCAAAGCGTCAAAGGTTTGCGTGAAGTTCTGGTTGATGTAGCCACCAAAGTAAGCCGGGTCATCCGAGTTAACGGTGGCCACGATGTCCGCGTCCAGCATGCGGCCCAGGTTGTGCTGCGCCAGCGTGGGAAACACGCGCAACTTCAGGTTGGACAGCGGGCACACCGTGAGCGGGATGCGGTCTTTCACCAGCCGCGCCATGAGCGCCGGGTCGTTCATGGCCTGCACGCCGTGGTCGATGCGCTCGACCTTGAGCACATCCAGCGCGCTCCAAATGTAAGCAGGCGGGCCCTCCTCGCCCGCGTGCGCCACCAGCCGGAACCCCAGCTCGCGGGCACGCGCAAACACGCGGGCAAACTTCTCGGGGGGATGGCCCAATTCACTCGATGCCAAACCGATGCCCACCAGCTTGTCGCGCAGGGGGAGCGCCTGCTCCAGGCATTCAAAGGCAGCCTCTTCGCTCAAGTGGCGTAAAAAGCACAGGATCAGTGAGGCGCTGATGCCCCATTTCGCCTGCGCATCGGCACAGGCGCGGTGCAGGCCGTTGATGACCACGTCCGTGCTCAAGCCATGGCCGGTATGCGTTTGGGTGTCGAAAAAGATCTCGGCGTGCACCACGTTGTCAGCCGCCGCACGGGCCAGATAGGCGTGCGTCATGTCGTAAAAATCCTGCTCGGTGCGCAGCACCAGCGTGCCTGCGTGGTAGATATCCAGAAAGTCCTGCAGGTTGTCAAACACATAGGCTTGGCGCAGCGCTTCAACGTCCGGGTAGGCCATGGCCAGCCCATTGCGCTGGGCCAGGGCAAACATCAACTCGGGCTCCAGCGAGCCTTCAATGTGGATGTGCAGTTCGGCCTTGGGCATCTGCCGCAACAGGTCAGACAGGCGGTCTGCCGGGACGGGTTTGACGTTCATCATGGTGAGGCTTCCTTCTAATAAGCAGCAAATAAAATAAGCGCCATGGTAAACAAACCCCTCATTGACGTCACCGCACTGGAATCCGCACTGCAAACCTTTGCCGATGACCGCGACTGGCAAAAATACCACTCGCCCAAAAACCTGGCGATGGCGCTGACGGGTGAGGTGGGTGAACTGGTCGAGATTTTTCAGTGGCAGACCGAAGCACAGTCGCTGGCCGCCGCCACCGCGCCCGAAACGGCACAAGCCGTCAGGGACGAACTGGCCGATGTGCTGCTGTACCTGGTGCGTTTGTCATCAGTGCTGGGGGTGGACCTGAACGACGCTGTGGTTCAAAAGCTGAAGAAAAACGCGCAAAAATACCCCCAGGGGGACTCGACACCGAAGCGGGACTGAACGTGGGCTCGGGAAAAACCCATCGCCCTCAAACCCAGCCCCTTTTTCTGGCGCTTTGGCCCGATGATCAAGTTTTGGGGCAACTTGTCGCGCACGCCCGGCAATGGACCTGGCCCTCTGGGTGTGTGCCATATGCGCCAGAAGACTGGCATGTCACGCTGCATTTCATTGGCCATGTAGATGCCGATCAGGTAGCAGACATTGCGGCTAACGCAGGTGTGCCATTTCAGCCATTCGAGTTGATTTTGGACCAACCCGAACGCTGGCCCCACGGATTGGCGGTGCTTTGCGCGACTGCACTGCCAAAGCCCCTACGCACGTTGTACGACCGGCTGGGGCACGCGTTACGTGGGCTTGATCTGCCTGTCGAGACACGACCCTATCAGCCGCATACCACGTTGGCGCGGCATGCTGATGCGGCGATCCCGCCGACGGCATCTGCACCAGTGGTGTGGTGGGTACGGAGTTTTTCGCTTGTCGCCTCAACGGGGGATAGCAAGCAGCGCTACCGATTGATCCGCAAATTCAACTCAATTTAATCGTTGGCCCTGAGACCGGAGCTCCTCCATCAAGGGATCAGGCTCGCCGCCTTCTGCGAGATGGCTCTTGTACCAAACCGTCAAAATCGTTGTAACCACAGGACCAGGGTTTTGACAGACTTTCTCGAAATCCAAGCCGTTCAGGTTACAGATAAGTTTGACTAGGTCCATGTCTAAATCAATGGCGTCAGCCTCACAGCGTCGAATCTTGAGATCGGCGAAAGAATAATCTTCTGGCA
>CAJAFJ010000455.1 GCA_903938955.1 uncultured beta proteobacterium
AACCCACGACCCTTGGCTTCGGAGGCCAATACTCTATCCACTGAGCTACAGCCGCACTTTGCTGGAAAACAACAAGAGCTGGATTCTCGCACACGTCTCGACAGACATTGCAATTTATAGACCGCGCTCCCCATCGGCACGCAAACGGGCCGACTGCGGACGCTGGATGGCGTTTCGCACTTCTTGTAAAAGACGGTCTTTTTCGGCGCCCAGCACACCTTTGAGGATCAGCCAGTTGGACGCATGGTCGCTTCTAAACTGTGTGCGTTTGAGGTCCAGCGCTTCAAGCAAGCGTTCCATCTCACCAAACAGGGCGGGCTGATCGAGCGGCTCCCATTGCGGGTAATTCTGCCGAAATCGGGCCTCACCTTGGGGGAAGCTGACCACCAGGGTGGCCAGAAATTCGGGCTGGGTTGCGTTGATCAGGCGGGCCGAGTTGTCGGCATGCTGTTGTGAGAACAGGCGCCCGCCCAATCCATTGAGCAGCATCACCGAGCGGGTGATGCCTGCGGCACCGAGTTTGTCCAGCGCGTCTCGCGTGGTCTCGAAAGTTTCGCCTTTGCTGACCTTGTCCAGCACCTCGTCATCGCCCGACTCGGCCCCCACGTAGACCAGCGACAAGCCCGCTTCGCGCAATTCCTGCAGCTCCGGCACCGTTTTTTGACGCAAATTGCGCGGCAGGCAGTAACTTGAGATGCGTCGGACTTTGGGCAAGTGCTCTTTGATCGCCGCCAGAATGTTCAATAGCCGCCGGGTTGACAGCACCAGGGCATCGCCATCGGCCAGGAATACCCGCTGGATTTGGTCGGCAAACTGTTCACCGGTCTGCCGGATGGCGTTCAGGGTTTCCTGTTCATCGCGCACGCGAAACCTTTTTTGCGGTGCGGTGTACATCTCGCAATACGTGCATTTGTTCCACGAGCAACCATCGGTCACGGGCAGGATCAGCGACTGGGCTTCGCTGGGAGGGCGATAAACCGGATTGACATAGCGAATGGGGATGTTTTCGTGCATGGGGTGGTTTTAGGGATCGTTAAATTTCGGGCTCACTGCGCCATGTCAGGTTGCGTCTGGGCAGACGCTGATACGATAGTTGGTGCTGCTGTTGAGGCACTTCAGTTTCGCGGTCGCTTGAATTAATACTAAAGGAGTTTTCTGATGAGTAAAGAAGTTGTTGTTTTAAGCGCTGCCCGTTCCGCTATTGGCGCATTCGGGGGCTCTCTTTCCAACATGGAGCCAGCAGAGCTGGCCGGCATCGTGATGAAGGAAGCCATCGCCCGCTCCAAAGTTGACCCGGCGTTGATCGGCAATGCCGTTGTCGGCACCTGCATCCCGACTGACTCACGTTACGCTTACGTGTCGCGCGTGGCCTCCATTCAAGCTGGCTTGCCGATGGATTCCATCGCCATGCAAGTGAGCCGTCTGTGCTCCTCCGGTCTGCAAGGCATTGTGACGGCCGCTCAAGGCATCATGCTGGGTGATTTTGAATACGGCATCGGTGGCGGTGTTGAAGTGATGTCGCGCGGCTCTTACATGATGCCCGCACTGCGCTCGGGCGCCCGCATGGGCGATGCCAAGGCCATCGACATGATGGTGGCGGTGCTGACTGACCCGTTTGGCGTTGGCCACATGGGCATCACGGCTGAAAACTTGGCCACCAAGTGGAACATTTCGCGCGAAGACCAGGACGCTTTTGCGGTTGAATCGCAACGCCGCGCTGCTGTCGCGATTGCCGAAGGCCGCTTCAAGTCGCAAATCGTGCCGATCGTGCAGCAAACCCGCAAGGGCGAAACCGTGTTTGACACCGACGAGCATGGCAAGGCCAACACCACCATGGAATCGCTGGCCAAGATGAAGCCTGCGTTCAAAAAAGACGGCACCGTGACCGCTGGCAATGCCTCCGGCATCAATGACGGCGCGGCTTTCTTCGTGCTGGCCGCGGCTGATGTGGCTGCCAAAGCCGGTCAAACACCGATTGCCCGTATCGTGTCGTACGCGGTTTCCGGCGTGCCCAACGAAATCATGGGCGAAGGCCCCATCCCCGCCACCAAGCTGGCACTGAAAAAAGCCGGTCTGACCATCGACCAGATGGACGTGATCGAAGCCAACGAAGCGTTTGCTGCACAAGCCATTGCCGTGAACAAGGGCCTGGGCCTGGACCCCGCAAAAACCAACCCGAACGGCGGCGCGATTGCCCTCGGTCACCCCGTGGGTTGCTCCGGCGCGTTCATCGCCACCAAAGCGGTGTATGAGCTGCAACGCACCGGCGGCAAATACGCGCTGGCGACGATGTGTATCGGTGGCGGCCAAGGTATTGCGGTGATTTTCGAACGCATCTAAGCCCCAAGTTCGCCCGCTCGTCATGAGTCCGGGCGTCTTTCCAAATGCCGGCGGTTGCCGGCATTTGTTTTTATAAGCGGATACCTCCATGAACGAACAACGCGCACGCCTCAAGGTCCTCAGTGCCGGTATTTTCAGCCTGCTGCTGGTGTTGGGCGTCGCCCGTTTTGCCTACACGCCCCTGCTGCCGCTGATGCAACAGCAAGCCGGGCTGGGCGTAGCCGCCGCCGGTTGGCTGGCGGCCGTCAATTACGCCGGTTATCTGACGGGCGCGGTGATCGCGTCTCTCATCAGCGATCTGGTGCTGAAAGACCGCCTGTACCGCATTGGCATGGTGCTGGCGATTGTCAGCACCGCCGTCATGGGCCTGACCACCGATGTGACAGTCTGGGCCATTTCGCGCTATGTGGCGGGCCTGTGCAGCGCGGCCGGCATGTTACTGGGCACCGGCTTGATCATGAACTGGCTGATTCGCCACAACCACCGCACCGAGTTGGGCATCCACTTTACCGGCGTGGGCCTGGGCATTGCAGGTTGTTCGGCAGCCGTCATGCTGTTCAGCCCGTGGCTGGACTGGCGCCAGCAGTGGTTTGCGTTTACCGCTTTGGGCTGCCTGCTGCTGATCCCGGCCCTGCGCTGGTTGCCCAAGCCCGACACCACCGGTTTGACGGCGAGCGGGCAGACGATGCCGGACCAGCCGCCCAGCCCGCTCTACCTGCGCCTGTTCATGGCTGCCTATTTTTGCGCCGGGTTTGGCTTTGTGGTGAGCGCCACCTTCATCGTGGCGATTGTGAACAAGCTGCCGGGCCTGGAAGGGCAAGGCAATCTGGTGTTTTTGGCAATTGGCCTTGGCGCCGCGCCCGCCTGCATCAACTGGGACTTTATTGCCCGGCGCACCGGTGACCTCAACGCATTGATTCTGGCGGCGGTGCTGCAAATCATCGGCATTTTGCTGCCGGTGATGGTTGGCGGTCTGGTCGCGGCGATGCTGGGCGCCCTGCTGTTTGGCGGCACCTTTATTGGCATGGTGAGCCTGGTGCTGCGCATGGCGGGGCGCTACTACCCCACCCGCCCGGCCAAGATGATGGGCAAGATGACGCTGTCTTACGGCGTGGCCCAGATCATCGGCCCGGCCGTCACCGGCTCACTGGCGGTGCGCCTGGGCAGCTACAACGCGGGCTTGTACTTTGCCGCCGGGGTGATGGCCCTGGGCACGCTGCTGCTGTGGCTACTGAAGGCAGTGGAGCGGCGCGATGTCGCACACGCCTTGCAGTCAGCCGGGGATAATCGCCCGCATGTCCCTACTTGACCACCAACTTGAACTCTTGGCCCCCGCGCGGGATGTCGACATCGGCATCGAAGCCGTCAACCACGGCGCCGACGCGGTCTACATCGGCGGCCCGTCGTTTGGCGCGCGCTCCAGCGCCGACAACTCTGTCAGCGACATCGCCCGGCTGGTGCGCCATGCGCACCGCTTTAACAGCCGCATTTTTGTCACCCTGAACACCATCCTGCGCGACGAAGAGTTTGAGCCCGCGCGCCAACTGGCCTGGCAGCTGTATGACGCCGGGGTCGATGCACTCATCATCCAGGACATGGGTTTGCTGCAGGTGGACCTGCCGCCGATTCAGCTGCACGCCAGCACGCAAACCGACATTCGCACGCCCGAGAAAGCCCGTTTTCTGCAAGACGTGGGGCTGTCGCAAATTGTGCTGGCGCGGGAACTGTCGCTGGAACAGATCGCCGCCATCCGGGAAAAAACCGACTGCACGCTGGAATTCTTTGTGCACGGCGCGCTGTGCGTGGCCTACAGCGGCCAGTGCTACATCAGCCATGCCCACACCGGGCGCAGCGCCAACCGGGGCGAGTGCAACCAGGCCTGCCGCCTGCCCTACCAGGTGATCGA
>CAJAFJ010000456.1 GCA_903938955.1 uncultured beta proteobacterium
ATGCGCTCCACGCTCAACAATGGGGTACCGGGTTTGACTTTGAGCAGCAACTCCAGACCATCAACAGCGGGTTGTGCGCGAATTTTTTCTTCGGCCCGCACCATTCGCACGTTGAACTCGGCCTCAAACAAGGCGTACATCGGACCGGTGTCGTTTACCAGTCGTTCCGTCGTCAACCCTTTGAAGGGCGCGGCAGGCAGCCAGATGTCTTCGAGAATGGTTGGTGTGCCGGCAAAGCTGAGTACCCGGCGCAGTTGCAGTACGGCATCGCCGGTTTTAAGTTCAAGTGCGCGGGCAATCTCGGCACTGGCGCGGGTGCGCTTGCATTCCACAATAGTGCGTTGAGCCGGGCCTTCACTGCCCGGCGTTCCAACATCCGGCACCAGTTTCAGGAAGCGAAATTGCACATGGTGTGCGGCATGGGTCGCTACAAACGTGCCCTTGCCTTGACGACGCACCAGCAGGTTCTCGGCCGCCAGTTCATCAATCGCCTTGCGCACGGTGCCCTGGCTTACACGAAAGCGGGTCGCCAGCTCCATTTCGCTGGGAATAGCCTCGCCTGGTTTCCATTCACCCAAGCGCAGACTGTTCAGAATCAGACCTTTGATCTGCTGGTACAAAGGGCTGAAAGACGGGGTCGCAGGTGTGCCACTGTCAGTGTCAGTCAGGATTTTTCCAGCAAAGGGAGTAGGTGTTTCGGACATATTTAGTCAGCCCCGTGCAAGGGTCGGGACTCTACGGATCATATCTCTTATATAAGACATAAGACAGTTTGACTTGACAGGGTTTTCCAGAGTAAACTTGCGGCGCAATAGGTGGGGCTCAGGCAAACCTGAGAGCCGCCACCAGCACTAGTTTCACAACAATCCTGGAGTTCTCACCATGAGCAAAAAGCCCGTCCGTGTCGCCGTTACCGGTGCAGCTGGTCAAATTGGTTACGCAATCCTGTTTCGCATCGCCTCCGGCGAAATGTTGGGTAAAGACCAACCTGTGATTCTGCAATTGCTCGAAGTTCCTTTTGAAAAGCCTCAGCAAGCGCTGCAAGGCGTGATCATGGAATTGCAAGACTGCGCATTCCCCTTGCTGGTGGGTATCGAAGCCCATAGCGATCCGCTGACCGCATTCAAGGATGTCGATTACGCCTTGTTGATTGGTTCGCGTCCTCGCGGTCCTGGCATGGAGCGCGCTGAATTGCTCGCCGTGAACGCCGAAATTTTCACGGCTCAAGGCAAGGCACTCAATGCCGTGGCCAGCCGCAATGTCAAGGTGCTCGTGGTCGGCAACCCTGCCAACACCAATGCCTACATCGCCATGAAGAGCGCGCCAGATCTGCCACGCAAGAACTTCACTGCCATGTTGCGTCTGGACCACAACCGCGCTTTGAGCCAATTGGCAGACAAAACCGGCAAGGCCGTCGCCGATATCGAAAAAATGACCGTGTGGGGCAACCACTCGCCAACCATGTACGCCGATTACCGCTTCGCCACCATCAACGGCGCCAGCGTGAAGGACATGATCAACGACCACGAATGGAATGCCAATGTGTTCCTGCCTACCGTCGGCAAGCGCGGCGCGGCCATCATCGCGGCACGCGGTGTGTCGTCAGCGGCTTCTGCTGCCAACGCGGCG
>CAJAFJ010000457.1 GCA_903938955.1 uncultured beta proteobacterium
CCAGCAGCGCCTCGAAGGCGTTGAAAAACTCTTCCTGGGTGCGCTCTTTGTTGGCAAAAAACTGGACATCATCAATCAGCAGCAGATCCAGCGAGTGGTAGCGCTCTTTGAATTCATCAAAGGTCTTGCGTTGGTAGGCCTTGACCACATCCGAGACAAATTGCTCGGCGTGGATGTAGAGCACTTTGGCTGACGGCATGTCGGCCAGCAGGCGGTTACCTACCGCGTGCATCAAGTGGGTTTTACCCAGGCCCACGCCACCGTAGATGAAAAGTGGGTTGTACAAGTGCCCCGGCATGCCGGCGACGTGCATGGCGGCGGCGCGCGCCATGCGGTTGGCCGTACCTTCGATCAGGGTGTCAAAGGTCAGGGCCGGGTTCAACCGGTTTTTAAGGTTGTTTTGCGCACGGTCATCGCCGAGTTCCGAGGTTTCCTCGATTGGCGCTGGTTCGGCAACACGCTGTGGAGCGTTTGTTCTGACAACGGCTTCACGCGGCGCCAGGGCTAACTCAATTTGCACCGCCTGGCCCGACGTCTTTTCCATGAGTGTGGAAATTCGGTTGCTGTATTGCGCCCGTATCCAGTCCAGTTTGAACCGGTTGGCGACAAAGATGGTGACTTTTGACAGATCATCATTCACCTGTGCTGACAGGGGTTTGATCCAGGTGTTGAACTGCTGCTCTGGCAGTTCCTGGGCCAGTTGGTCGATACAGGCCTGCCACAGGCTTTGTCCAGCGCCCTGGCCTGGAAATCCAGGCTGGCTGGTGAGTGGTCCCTCGGTCATTGTGGTGATTGATTTCTGTGGATAAATTTGAAAAATAGCATCTGGCATTGTAATTTATCAAGCCTTTATCCACAAGCTGGCGCCAGCCCGAACGCCCACCGGACGTCCGGGTTTTCCGCCTGCGTCAAGCGGGTTGTGACGGCTTAGTAGCTGTAAATACCCTGACCGGTCTTGCGCCCCAGGCGGCCAGCGGCCACCATCTCTTTAAGCAACGGGCAGGGGCGGTATTTGCTGTCGCCATACTCGCTTAAATACACCTCCATCACCGCCAGGCAAACATCCAGGCCGACCATATCGGCCAGCGCTAGCGGGCCAATCGGCTGGTTGCAGCCGAGTTTCATGCCGGCATCAATGTCTTCTGCCGTGGCCAGGCCTTCGGCCAGCACAAAGAGGGCTTCGTTGATCATGGGGATCAAAATGCGGTTGACGACAAATCCGGGCGCATTCTTTACCGTGATTGGTGTCTTGCCCAGCACTTTGGCCATGGCATGCACGGCATCGTGGGTGGCATCGCTGGTTTGCAGGCCACGAATGATTTCGACCAGAGCCATCATCGGCACCGGATTGAAGAAGTGCATGCCGATGAAGCGGTCAGCACGCGAGGTGACGGCCGCCAGCTTGGTGATGGACAGGGACGAGGTGTTGGACGCCACAATCACGTCCGGCGCCACCAAGGCATCAATCTGCTTCAGGATTTTGACCTTCAGGTCGTAATTTTCAGTGGCGGCTTCAATCACCAGTTGGGCAGCCTTGAGGTCGTCGTAGCTGGTGCTGCCCTTGATGCGCGCCATGGCGGCTTCTTTGTCGGCGACGGTGATTTTTTCTTTTTTGACCAAACGGTCGAGGCTGCCAGCGACCGTCGCCAGACCCTTGGCGACCGAGGCGTCAGAGATGTCCACCATGACCACGTTGATGCCAGACACTGCACAGGCCTGTGCAATGCCGTTACCCATGGTGCCCGCACCAATAATGCCAACCGTTGTAATGCTCATGTTGAAAACTCCGAGGTTTGAAAGAGTCAATCTTAACGAGCGATGCTGCATTGCAGCAAAATGGAGGGTGTCAGCCCTGTCTGTTTTGACGTTGTTGGGTGAAAAATGACTCCAATCGTTGGTGGCAAGCCGCATTTCACGTTGCACTTGGGCAACGAAAGAAATGCAAAATTGATTTACATCAAATGGCAATGGGTTGGCAGACAGGGGACTCTAAAAACCTAGGGTTTACCCGTGCATACTTGATCTTCTGTTGAATTGAAAGTCTCCGTCATGAATAAATCGACCTCTCTCGTCAAGCCCACCGAACAGCAACGCAAGGTGGCGAAGGCCATCGACGACGCGTTTCACACGCAGTTGTCCAAAGCCAACAAGGGCATGTCGCCGATCTCACTGACGCTGGCCTACGCCGACTGGGCGATGCACCTGGCGGTGTCCCCGGGCCAGCAACTGCTGCTGGCCCAGCACGCCATGGCCCTGGGCAAAGAAGTCCTGGGCACCGCCCTGCAGTCCGAAGCCCCGGCACTCGACGCCGACGGCAAACCGGTGCGCGAACTCGACCCCCGCTTCAGTGACGCCGGCTGGCGCCAATGGCCCTTCAACGTCATGAAAGAAAGCTTCAAAGCGAGCGACACCTGGTGGCGCCAATCCACCCTCGTCGACGGCCTGTCCCCGCACAGCCAGCACCTGGTCAACTTCTACACCCGCCAAAGCCTGGACGCCGTGTGCCCCGCCAACTTCGGCGC
>CAJAFJ010000458.1 GCA_903938955.1 uncultured beta proteobacterium
CGGCGAGTTGTACTTTGACACCCCGCCGCCACCGAGTCTGCTGGCATTGAGCGATAGCGTGCCTGGCAGTCGCGACTGGCTGGCACATTGCGGTAGTTTCAGCAAAATCTTGAGCCCCGGCCTGCGCGTGGGCTGGTTGATTGCGCCGCCTGCCTTGCTGGCCAACGCCACCATGTGCAAACAGTTCAGCGATGCCAACACCAGCACCTTGGCCCAAGCCATTTGCGCCCACTACCTCAGCCTCAACCGTTTGGGCGGCGCTTTGGCGGTGGTGCGTAAAACCTATGCCGAGCGCGCCCGTGTGATGGCTGAGTCCTTGCGCCGTGAGTTGGGCGATGCCCTTGCATTCAACCAGCCGCAGGGCGGCATGTTCTTTTGGGCCCGGTTGACGGGGGCCAACGGCAAGCCCCATTCAGCGCCCGAGTTTGCCAAGCGCGCCATCGACCAGGGCGTGGCCTTTGTCCCCGGCGCCCCGTTCTTCGCCCAAGCCCCTGATCTGTCGACGTTCCGCCTGAGCTTTGCCACGGCGGATGTGGCGAAGATTGAAGAAGGTATTGGGCGGCTCGGGCGGGCCTTGTAATTTTGGCTATGGCGTGGTTTTCTTTTCCAGAATAACCAGCGCGATCCCGCCCAGAATGGTGATGGAGGCCATCACCATGCGGCCATTGAGCGCCTCACCCAAAAAAACGAGGCCGCCCAAGGTGGCCAGCACCGGCACACTGAGTTGCACCGTGGCGGCATGGGTGGTCTTCAGGGCGGGCAAGACGCTGTACCAGAGGGCGTAGCCCAAGCCGGAGGCCAGCGCCCCCGACATTACGGCATACCCCACGCCGATCTGATCCAGTTTGATGTGGTTGAGCATCAGCAGGCTCAAGGTGAGGGTGATGGGCACCGTGCGCAGAAAATTGCCCGCCGTGACCCGGGTCGGGTCGCTCGCTCCTTTGCCACGCAGCGAGTAAATGCCCCAGGCGACCCCGGCGCCCAGCATCAAGGTCGCGCCGAACAAGGGTGGGGCGGTGAGGCCTGGCAGCATCAATCCGATCAAGCCCCCCAGGGCGAGCAAGACACCGAGCCATTGGCGTCCGCGCAATCGCTCCCCGCGCCAGAGGCCCACGCCGATCATCGTGGCTTGAACCGCGCCAAAAAGCAGCAGCGCCCCGGTGGCCGCCGGCAGGCTGATGTAGGCAAATGAGAATCCGGCCGCGTAGGCAAACAAGGCCAGGGCTGACAGCCAGTTGCCTCCTGGGGTATTGGCACTCGCCGTGGTGGGCCGTTTGATGCGAACCAACAGTCCCAGCACCAGGGCGCCTGCCAGTAATCGAATTGTCGTAAAGCTGGCTGCATCCATCCCGCTGTGTTTGAGCGCCAGTCGGCACAGCAAGGAGTTGCCGGCAAAGGCCAGCATGGCAAGTGAAGTCAGAATCATCAAACGGGCTGGGGTCATGGTGTGGCGATGTGGGTTGAGTTCCGCACTGTAGCGCAGGGCGACTTGAGCGCCCTGGCTTTGACCCTGCTCCCCGATACCTGTGCTTCAAGCGCGCTGCGCTGGCTTTAGCGCGCCTGCAATCGGTTGATGTAATCCACCAGCGACAGGATGCGTGAGCGCACATACACCGCGGGGTCGTAAGGCACGTCAACATAGTATTCGGCGGCCTGAACGCGGTAGGCGTTGCCCCAAATGGGCATGTCGCGTGCGCTATGACTGGGCACATTGCCGCCTTCAATCGTTTCACGCAGACGGTTGACGGGCAAGACGCCGCCATTGCGCCTGGCCAGCGTCGTCAAATCGGGCGGGGTGGCTCGCAGGTAAGGTACAAAAGGGCCGTTGCCCTTGCCATCACTGGCATGGCAAACGGCACAGTTCGCATCGAATTCCTGTTTGCCTGCATCTTGCTTACCGGGCTGCGCCAACGCGGCGCTGCTCATGAGTGCCAGCGCCAACAAGGACGCCGGTAATGTGGCCTGATAGGGTTGCTTCATGACTGTCTCCAGAGGGGTTGTAGGGGAGCAAGCCGCGAGCCCAAGAGACCCGCGCTCGTTCAAAATGTAGGCGCGTGGGTGGCTTGAGGATTGAGTTTTCGCAAGGCCAGGCAGGCTGGGTGAAACGCTTTTTAAAACGACAGGCTAACTTGAGCCATGTCAATTCACGGTGGCGTAATTCATGAACACTCAGGGGTCGGCAAGCTGTTGCATCGCCGGGATGCCTGACGGATGGACTTCACCATGACCATTTCACATTTGACGCCGCATGATCTTCATGTCGCGATTGCGCCTGAAACGCTTGGGTTTACTGATACGTCTGAATTGCTGCACCTGCCGCTGCCATGGATCGGTCAGGACCGGGCGCAAACGGCCGCGCGCTTTGGGCTGGGCATGACCCAGCCCGACTACAACCTGTTTGTGCTGGGAGAGGTCGGCAGTGGCCGCTCGTCTTTATTGCAGCAGGTGATGAACGAGGTCGCGGCCAGCAGGCCGGTGCCCCCCGAGCTGTGCTACCTGAATAACTTCGATGCACCCGAAAAACCCCGTGCCTTGCGCATCCCCCAAGGGCAAGGGCGCTGGCTGCGCCAAGGCATGGTGCAGCTGTGCAAAACGCTGCAAAAAGAAATTCCCAAGCGGCTTGAAGCGCCTGATTTCAAGGCTGAAAGCGAGCACATCGAGAAGA
>CAJAFJ010000459.1 GCA_903938955.1 uncultured beta proteobacterium
AAATAAAACGGCCAGTACGCCTACAGCAGGCAAACGGTAACCATCCCAAAACAGCAGGATCACAAAACCGCACGACATCACCAGACCGAGTCCACCCACCAGCAGGGCTAACGCGCCCCACAACAGTCCATCAAATACACGTCGTTTTTCGAGTTCGATCTCGGTGCTAAGCAGTTCAAGTCGCACCTGAGCAATATCAAGTGCGGTGGCCAGCAAACGGCGCAACGAGGCAAAAATTCCATGCTCGTTGACAGTTTCACTCATGGGTTATGTTGACTTAGCGGCGACCAATCAACAAACCAACAACAAGACCTACGCCAGCTGCGACGCCGATGGATTTCCACGGATTTTCATGGACAAACTCATCCGTGGCATGACCGGCTGCTTTGGCTTTGGCAACGGCTACGGTTTGCAGATTGATTAAATCTGCTTTAGCTTGGTTCATTTTGGCTTGCACACGGCTACGGATGTCTGCTGCACCTTCGCTAGCCTCGCCCGCCGTCATACGCAGCAACTCTTCAGCGTCAGTAATGACCAAACGCAAGTCACTCATCAATTTATCTTTTTGTGTTGCAGTGATGTCATTCATAATATTCCTAAGGTTTGTGAAGATTCAGTTTAGATCGTAGTGACAATTTATTTTCATTTTCTGATAAAAATCAATTTTGAGAAGACGGGAACTTTTTTTCCTTAAAAAATGAAATTTTCATAGTCCTATGAACTCCGTCTTTGACTCACTGCGTTTCAGTGCTGTTGCACTGGATGTTGCGACTTGCGCCCATGCCTCGCAGGAGTCACTTGCATCCCGTCAAAGAAATCGTCTATCTCACTTGCTGCTGTCGACGCTAAGGGACTCTCGTTTTTACCGCGAGCGTCTGAATGGAGATGCATCAAAGGCCGTGCTTTTGAGTGAATTTCCCATGGTATCGCGGGGCGAGTTAATGGCTCGATTTGATGATTGGGTGACCGACCCGCAACTCAAACTGGATCAACTCCGTGCCTTCACGACCAATCCTCAGCGGATTGGCGAACCTTACCTGGGCAAGTACCTGCTGTGGGAGAGTTCGGGGACCAGCAACGAGCCCGGCATGTTTGTGCAAGACGCCCAGTCCATGTCTGTTTATGACGCACTACAGGCACAGCGACGTAGTGAGCCGCGACCTTTTCAAAAATGGTTTGATCCCTTGATGCTGGCTGAGCGCATTGCTTTTGTCGGCGCTACCAGCGGTCATTTTTCAAGCATTGTGACTATGCTGCGACTGCGTCAGGTCAACCCCCTCATGGCGCAACGGCTGCGCTGTTTCTCCATCATGCAATCGCCCAAGGCCTTGGTAAACGAGCTCAACGCTTACGCGCCCACCGTCATCGCCACCTACCCAACAGTGGCAGCTTTGCTGGCTGATGAGTTTTGTCGCGGAACGCTGAGATTCAGACCCCAAGAAATCTGGACCGGCGGTGAAACCTTGACGGATAAGGTGCGCGCCCATGTTGAGCAGACTTTGGGCTGTGCTGTTCGCAATAGTTACGGCGCCTCGGAATTCATGCTGATCGGGTCAGAGTGCAGCCACGGAAGATTGCACGCCAATACCGATTGGGTCATTCTTGAGCCGATTGATGAGCGGGGGAGGCCGGTCCCCGCAGGGCAACCTTCTCACTCCACGTTACTCACGAACCTGGCAAATTACGTGCAGCCGTTGATCCGCTATGACCTGGGCGATCAGGTCACCCTTCATACGGAGCGTTGTGGCTGTGGCTCGGTCTTGCCCGTGATCGATGTGCAGGGGCGCCGCGATGATGCGCTGCTGATGCGGGGACAGAACGGAGACACTGTGACATTGCTGCCGCTGGCGCTGACAACTGTTTTTGAAGACGATGCCGGCGTTTTCAATTTCCAATTGCAGCAGCATGATGATTGCACCCTTGTTTTGACGCTTGAGGCCTGTGGGTTAGAGGGCCAAAAAATGGCTGAACGCTGCCAAGTAGCGCTTGAACATTTCGGCGTAGTGCAAGGCTTGGTGCCGATTCACCTGATCGTTAAATTAGGACAAGTGATAGCCAAAGGGCGCAGTGGCAAAGCGCAACGAATCCTGGCACAAGTCCAGCCAGATCACCACTAAACAGCGAAGCTTTCCGCCTCGTTTTTATGGATGAAGTTCAGCGCATCAGCGACGGTTGTAGCCATGCTGACGACGTTGCTAGAGTGCGTGATGCAGTCGGTGCTCCAGACTTCACCGACGCCGGCGTCAAGGATCAGTTGCACCGCATTTCCGGCAAAAAGAGCATGCGTCACCGCCACATCGACCGACGCAGCGCCTGCGGCCAGCAGCAGCTTGGTGGCCTGTGCGAGGGTATGACCGGTACTGGCAACATCATCCAACAATACGACTTGGCGACCTTTGACCGCCATATCGGGCAACACGACGGCCACTGAGTGATCGCCATGTCGTACCTTGAGGCACACCGCATGGTCAAAACCATGACGTTGCGCCGCCAGTGCAACCCACTGTGAAGATTCTTCGTCAGGCCCGATCAGTATCGGATGCTGCCGACGCTTCGCAATCCAGTCGGACAACGAGGGGGCACCGCTCAGCACGACGGCGTTGGCAACCGGTACAGCTTCCTGCAAGGTCGCCACCCGGTGCAAATGTGGGTCTACCGTGATCACGGCATCGAATAAAGTGGCTAAAAATCCCCCGACGATTTTCTGGCTGATGGCTTCACCCGCTTGAAAAGCGATGTCCTGGCGCATATAGGCAAGATAGGGCGCCACCAGTGTGATGTGCTTGGCACCCAGTTGGCGTGCGGTTTGCGTACTTAGAAGCAACTCGATCAATTTCTCATTGGGGTCGTTCAATGACCGAAAAATAACGACCTGCTCGGGCAGCTTGTCGGGCAATCGCAGTTTGATTTCACCATCAGGGAATCTGTGACGCTCAATCTTTGCAAAATCAAATTGACCCACCTTGGCAAGACGCAGGGCACTGCCTTGCTCGTCTTCAAAATACAGCAAGACGGGTTTGGACAAGGCTTTCAGGTTCATTAGAACTCCACAAAAACATGGGGAACGTCCTCAACGCGCCCAACGGTGTAGCCGCTTGATTTGGTGCAGGCCTGACGGGCAAAGACCAAGTCACTCTGAAACCGGGCATGCACACGGAGATTTTTATTGCAGAAAACAGGCTCAATACACCCAA
>CAJAFJ010000460.1 GCA_903938955.1 uncultured beta proteobacterium
ACCGACATGGTGTTCAACTTTGCGCAACTCATTGCCCACGCGGCCAAGACCCGTGAACTGTGCGCGGGTTCCATCATTGGCTCCGGCACGGTGTCGAACAAGCAGGGGGGTTTGCAGGGCTCGTCGATTGCCAACGGCGGCGTGGGTTACTGCTGCATTGCCGAAGTGCGGATGTACGAAACCATTGAGACCGGCCAACCACAAACGTCCTACATGCATTTTGGCGACAAGGTGCGCATTGAGATGCTTGACACGCAAGGTGCGTCGATCTTTGGCGCGATCGACCAAACGGTACAAGCCTATTCAGGCTAAGGCTGCGAGAGCAATTTTTATGTTTTTTTTGCCTCTAGCCCTTATTCAGTAAGCGCAAGCAGCTATATATTTTTATCAATTGAATTGAATTGAAACCGACACAGGACCCTGACCATGACACACCCCCTCTTTGAAACACACCGCGCCAAACTTGACGCCGCCCTCAACGCCATCCACACCCGTGGTTACTGGGCCGCCTACAACGAGATGCCCAGCCCCAAGACCTATGGCGAAACCGCGCCGAATGACGGCAAAAAAGCCTTTGAAGCGCACCTGGGCCAGAAGTTTGAGTTGAGCCAGCCCGGCGTCACCGGTTGGCAAGGCGGCGAGCACTCACCCTTTGGCATTGAGCTGAACGTGCAGTACCCGGTGTGCGACATCGAGGCGCTGATTGCTGCGGGCCAAACCGCCATGACCGGCTGGCAAGCCGCCGGTGCAGAAGGCCGCACCGGCCTGTGCATCGAGATGCTGGACCGCCTGAACGCACAAAGCTTCGAGATCGCCCACGCGGTGATGATGACCACCGGCCAAGGCTGGATGATGGCGTTTCAGGCAGGTTCACCCCACGCGCAAGACCGCGGTCTGGAAGCCGTAACCTACGCCTACCGTGAGCAAAGTTTTGTGCCCGCGGAAGCCACCTGGGAAAAGCCGCAAGGCAAAAACCCACCGCTGGTGATGAAGAAGCATTTTCAGATCGTCGGCCGAGGTGTGGCCGTGGTGGTGGGTTGTGGCACCTTCCCCACCTGGAACACGTACCCGGGCCTGTTTGCGGCACTGGCCACTGGCAACGCGGTGATAGTCAAACCACACAACAACGCGATTCTGCCTGCCGCCATCACCGTGCGCACCTTGCGCGCCGTGTTGTCCGAGCACGGCATGGACCCAAATCTGATCACCCTGTGTGTGCCTGACAAGCGTGAAACCACGCAAGCCCTGGTGACGCACGCCGCCGTCAAATCGGTCGACTTCACCGGAGGCAATGTGTTTGGCCAATGGCTCATTGACCACTGCCGCCAGGCGCAGGTGTATGCCGAATTGGCGGGCATCAACAATGTGGTGATCGACTCGACCGATGCCTACAAAGCGATGATGCGCAACCTGGCGTTCACGCTGTCGCTGTATTCCGGGCAGATGTGCACCACCTCGCAGGCGCTGTTGGTACCTGCGGGCGGCATTGACACCGAAGACGGTCATAAAACGTATGACGAGGTGTGTGCCGACCTGGCCCGCGCCATTGAAGGCTTCCTGAGCAAACCCGAAGTGGCGCTGGCCGTGCTGGGTGCGGTG
>CAJAFJ010000461.1 GCA_903938955.1 uncultured beta proteobacterium
CAGCGTGCAGCAAACCTGCCCCACTTGCCGCGGTGCGGGCAAAGTGGTACCTGAACCCTGCTCGGCTTGCCAGGGCCAGGGCAAGATCAAGAAGCAAAAAACCCTGGAAGTCAAAATCCCGGGCGGCATCGACGGTGGCATGCGCATTCGCAGCGCGGGCAACGGCGAACCAGGCTCCAATGGTGGCCCGGCCGGTGACCTGTACATCGAAATTCGCCTGAAAAAACACGACATTTTTGAGCGTGATGGCGATGACATTCATTGCTCGGTGCCAATCAGCATCGTCACCGCTTCCCTGGGTGGCGAAATTGATGTGCCGACGCTGGCCGGCAAGGCAGCCATTGACATCCCTGAAGGCACCCAAACCGGCAAGCAATTCCGCCTGCGTGGCAAGGGCATCAAGGGCGTGCGCTCCAGCTACCCCGGCGACCTGTACTGCCACATTGTGGTCGAGACACCGGTCAAGCTCAGCGAACACCAGCGCAAGCTGCTGCGTGAACTCGATGAGTCCTTGAACAAAGGCGGCAGCAAGCATTCACCCAGCGGTGACAGCTGGACCAACCGCCTGAAAAGCTTCTTCAGTTGATATTTATCACTTGTCACCTGAATAAGTGACATAACCAAAGTGCCGCGAGAGATTTACATCTCTACGCGGCATTTTTTTATGCATAGTGGTGTCCTGACTTGAACCATGCGGGGGCGACTGTCATGACTGTCAACATCACTTTTCTGGGCGGCGCAGGCACCGTCACCGGCTCCAAGTATTTGGTGCGCCACGGCGATGAATGCCTGCTGGTGGACTGCGGGCTGTTTCAAGGCTACAAACAGCTACGCATGCGCAACTGGTCCCCTTTGCCGATCACGCCTGACCAGATCCATGCCGTGCTGCTGACGCATGCGCATCTGGACCACAGCGGCTACCTGCCCTTGCTGGTCAGAGAAGGCTTTACGGGCCACGTCTACGCCACCAGTGGCACGCGCGACCTGTGTCGCATCCTGCTGCCGGACAGCGGCCATATTCAGGAAGAAGATGCCGAGTTTGCCAACCGCCATGGATTCTCCAAACACGCACCCGCCTTGCCACTGTACACACGGCAAGATGCGCTGGATTGCCTGCCCCAGATCAAAGCGATGGAGTTTGGCAAGACCTTCCAGCCGATTCCCGGCTGGCGTGCCACGTTCACCCCGGCCGGGCACATTTTGGGGGCGTCCAGCGTGTTGCTGGAAGTGGCCGGACGACGCATTTTATTTTCCGGTGATCTGGGGCGCCCCAATGACCTGCTGATGGAGCCGCCCGCCCCTGCGCCCGCAGCCGACACGGTCCTGATCGAGTCCACCTACGGCGACCGCACACACCCCGAGGAAGATGTGGTGGCCGAACTCGGCCCCCTGCTCAAAAAACTCGCCAAACGGGGCGGTGTTGCCGTCATTCCCGTATTTGCCGTCGGCCGGGCGCAGGCGCTGCTGCATGCCATTCACCTGCTCAAACTCCGGGGTGAGTTGCCGACCTCGCTGCCAGTATTTCTGGACAGCCCGATGGCAGTCCACAGCACCCAATTGTTCATACACCACCTCGGCGAACACCGGCTCAGCAGCAAGGACTCGCACGCACTCACGCATTCAGCCACCATGGTCAGCAGCACCGACGATTCCCGCGCCCTGGCCAGTCGGCACGGCCCGATGGTGATTTTGTCGGCCAGCGGCATGGCCACCGGGGGCCGCGTGTTGCATCACCTGGCCCAACATGCGGGCAACCACCGCAACATGATCCTGCTGACCGGCTTTCAAGCTCCCGGCACGCGCGGGGCATCGCTGGTCAGTGGCGCCAAATCCGTGCGCATTCACGGGCGCGATGTCACGGTCAATGCCGAGGTGGTGCAACTGCAATCGGCCTCGGCCCATGCGGATGCCAACCAGCTGCTGGCGTGGCTGCGCACCCTGCCCCTGGCCCCCGACCAGGTGTATGTGGTGCATGGCGAAATGGGGGCATCCGACGAACTTCGCAAACGCATCAAGCACGAGCTGGGCTGGCGCGCCATCGTGCCGGAGCATGGCTCCACCTGGCCGACCTGAAGCCAGCAATAGACGCGACTGGACAGCGGCAACAAGTTTCTTTCACTCGAAGGGCTGCTGTTGATGCTTGACCCGGCTACTTGTGGGATCATTCCGGGCTTCTCCCAACCCAATCCAAGTCATGCCCGAAGTCTTTTTGCTCATTCTGTCCGCCGGAGTGATTGTCACCCTCGTCCTGCAAGTCATTTTGCTGCTGCGCAAACCCAAGGTCGAACTGCCCGCTGAATTGCTACTGCGGCTGGATGCCGTCGAACAAAATTCACGCGCCACACTGCTGGCCGTCGCCAAAAACGAAGGCGCGCTGGAAGGCGTGGCCCAGCAGATGCGCGGCTTCACCCAAACCACCACGGCCAGCATGGAGTCCATGCGCCAGGCGGTAGATGAAAAGTTGGCACTCAACGTTCTCGAATCCCGCAATGGCCGTACCGAACTGGTGGCGGCTTTTCAGGGTTTTGAAGAGAAGCTGGAACGACGACTAATTGGGTTTGATGCGTCGCTGACGCTGCGTCTGGACGCTTTGCAACTGACCGTGGCCGGTCGCCTGGACGAAACCACCAAAGGCTTGCTGGCGCATCTGGCCCAAGCGCAGGGCGACGCGGTGATGGCGCGCAAAGAGTTGAACGACGCGCTGAGCGGCTTCAGAACCGAGCTGACCGCCGCCGTCAGCGCGCTGGCGCTGGAAAGCGTGAAGTCACGCGAAACCATGGCAGAGAACGCCAAGCTGTTTGAAACCCGGATTCAGGAACGCTTCGAGACCCTGACCGGCGCCACGCGCCAAACGCTGGACTCGTTGAAAGCGGACATCAACACCCAACTCGGTGTCATGTCAGCGGCCTTGAAAGACCAACTGGAAGGCAATAGCTACCAGATCAAAAACCAGTTTTCTGCCTTGCAAGCATCGGTGTCGCAGCAACTCACCGGCCTGGTGCAGGGCTCGCAGCAAAACGCCGAACAACTGCGCGTCGCACTCAACGAGCGGCTGGCCGCGATCCAGCACGACAACACCACCAAGCTCGAAGAAATGCGCCGCACCGTCGATGAAAAGCTGCACGCCACGCTGGAGCAGCGCCTGGGCGAGTCGTTCAAGCTCGTCAGCGAACGGCTGGAGCAGGTACAGGCCGGTCTGGGCGAAATGAAAACCCTGGCCGCCAGCGTGGGCGACCTGAAGCGCGTCATGACCAATGTGAAGTCGCGCGGCACCTGGGGCGAAATGCAGCTGGGCGCCATCATCGAAAACGTGCTGACCATTGACCAGTACGCCAAAAACGTCAAAACCGTGCCGGGCAGCAACGAGCTGGTGGAGTTTGCCATCCGCCTGCCGGGCAAGCACGAAGAGCACCCGATCTGGCTCCCCATCGACTCCAAATACCCGGTGGAACACTACCAGCGCCTGATGGATGCCTACGACGCGATGGACAAACTGGCCATCGTGCAAGCCGGTAACGCGTTCGAGACGTCGATGAAGTTCGAGGCCAAAAAGATCGTCACCAAGTACATCTCGCCGCCGCACACCACCGACTTTGCCATTTTGTATTTACCCACCGAAGGCCTGTTTGCCGAGGTCATTCGCCGCCCCGGCCTGGTCGAGGCGATTCAGAACGACTGCCGGGTGATGATCACCGGCCCGGCCAATTTGGCTGCGATGCTCAACAGCCTGCAAATGGGCTTCAAGACGCTGGCGATCGAGAAGCGCTCCTCCGAAGTGTGGAGCCTGCTGGGCATGGTGAAAACCGAGTTCTCCAAGTTTGGCGACATTGTGGACGCCACCAAAAAGTCGATTGACGCCGCCGCCAGCAAGTTCAACGAAGTCGGCGTGCGCACCCGGGCAATCCAGAAACGGCTGCGCGATGTGGAAGAGTTGCCCGCACCGGCAGCGGCGCCTTTGGCAGAAGCCATGGTGGTGGCGCTTGAAGATGAATAATTACCTGACCGCCGCGTTCTACAAGTTCGTCGACCTGCCCGATTACGCCGAACTGAAAACGCCACTGCTGGACTGCTGTGAAGCCAACGCGGTCAAAGGCATCATTCTGCTGGCGACTGAGGGCATCAACAGTACCATTGCCGGACCGGCTGACGGTGTGCGCGCCGTGCTGGCTTACCTCAAAAACGACCCGCGTCTGGCCGACCTGCAACACAAAGAGGCATGGTCCACCAAGTCGCCGTTTTACCGCATGAAAGTGCGCCTCAAGCGCGAAATCGTCACCATGGGCGTGCCCGGCATCAGCCCGACGCAGATGGCGGGCGAGTACGTCAAGCCGGAGCACTGGAACGCGCTGATCAGCGATCCCGAGGTGGTGGTGATCGACACGCGCAACGACTACGAGGTGGGCATCGGCACCTTTGCCGGGGCTGTTGATCCGCACATCAAGAGCTTTGCGCAACTGCCGGACTGGGTCAACCAAGCCCCAGCCCTGCACCCGGCATCGGGCAAAAAACCCAAGGTGGCGATGTTTTGCACCGGCGGCATTCGCTGTGAAAAGTCCACCGCCTTCATGCGGGCACAGGGTTATGACGAGGTGTACCACCTGGAAGGCGGCATTTTGAAATACCTGGAGACCGTGCCCGAAGCGCAAAGCCTGTGGCAAGGCCAATGTTTTGTGTTTGACGAGCGGGTATCGGTCGGCCACGGCCTGGTGCCGGGGCAACATGGCCTGTGCCGCGCCTGCCGTCAGCCGCTGGATGAGGCTGACCTGGCGTCACCGCTGTTTGAAGCCGGTGTCAGCTGCCCCAAATGCCACGGCAGCACGCTGGAGACGCAAAAAAACAGCGCCCGCGAACGCCAGCGCCAGTGGGAACTGGCCAAGTCACGCCATCAGGACCACATTGGCGCGCGCTTGCCATTACCCAAAGAGGCTTGAGCCAGCCGCTTTCAGCATGACGCCTTTGCCCATTCTGTATTCCTTTCGCCGCTGCCCGTACGCGATGCGAGCGCGGCTGGCGCTGCTCGCCAGCGACCAGGTGTGCGAACTGCGCGAAGTGGTGCTGGCCCACAAACCGCAAGCCTTGCGGGAGGCGTCCGCCAAAGCTACGGTACCGGTGTTGGTGCTGGCCGATGGGCGAGTGCTGGACCAAAGCCTGGACATCATGCTGTGGGCCTTGCGCCGCCATGATCCCCGGCACTGGTGGCCGACCGATGACAGCGCACAGGAACAGATACTGGCCTTAGTGGCGCAGTGTGATGGCGAGTTCAAGCACCACCTGGATCGCTACAAATACCCGCAGCGCTTCGGCTTGACGGACGCCACACCGCACCGGGAACAAGGCTCGCAATGGTTGAACGACCTGAACCGGCGACTGCTTGCCAGCCCCTTTTTGATCGGCGCTATCGAGAGCTTGGCGGATGCAGCAATTGCCCCTTTTGTGCGGCAGTTTGCCCACACCGACCCGGCCTGGTTTGCCCATCAACCCTGGCCTGCATTGCAGACCTGGCTGATGGCGTTTGAAAACTCAGCAAGCTACCAATTGGCGATGGAAAAATACGCTCCGTGGCAGGCTGGGCAAACCCCGGTGCTGTTTCCGCCAACCCGCGTGCGGGCGTCTTGAATCAGGGCTGCGTGAAGACAGGCAAGCCAGGCACCAAAGCCCAATCAAGCGACGCTTTTAGCCAGTAGCCTTTCACGCGCAAGGGCGTACTCGCGTTTGAGTTGCGCCACGTAATTGGCGGTGCTTTGAATTTTGTTGACGGCGCCAATGCCCTGGCCGCTGCCCCAGATGTCTTTCCAGGCTTTGGCCTTGTCACCGCCAAAATCCATCTTGCTCGGGTCGCTTTCCGGCAGGTGTTCGGGGTCCATGCCCGCATTGCGAATGCTGGGTGCCAGGTAGTTGCCGTGGATGCCGGTGAACAGGTTGCTGTAGACGATGTCGTCCGAGTGGCTGTCCACAATCGCCTGCTTGTAAGCCTCTGCCGCACGGGCCTCGTGGGTGGCGATAAAGGCCGAACCGATGTAGGCAAAGTCGGCGCCCATGGCCTGCGCGGCCAGCACCGCGTCGCCGGTGGCAATAGCACCGCTCAAGACCAGTGGGCCGTCAAACCATTGACGGATTTCCTGGATCAGGGCAAACGGGCTTTTCACACCCGCATGACCGCCCGCGCCTGCGGCCACGGCGATCAGACCATCGGCGCCTTTTTCAATCGCCTTGCGCGCGTGCTTGTTGTTGATGACGTCATGCAGCACCACGCCGCCATAGCTATGGGCGGCGGCGTTGATGTCTTCACGCGCGCCCAACGAGGTGATGATGATTGGCACTTTGTACTTGACGCACAGGGCCATATCGTGCTCCAGCCGGTCGTTGCTCTTGTGCACGATCTGGTTGATGGCGAACGGTGCGGCGGGCTGGTCAGGATGAGCCCGGTTGTGCGCCGCCAGCGCCTCGGTGATCTCGATCAGCCAGTCTTCCAGCTGCGCCGCCGGGCGCGCATTGAGGGCGGGCATAGACCCAACCACGCCCGCAATGCACTGGGCAATCACCAGCTTGGGGTTGCTGATGATGAACAAGGGCGAACCGATCACCGGAAACGGCAACTGGTTCAAGGGAGCTGGCAGGTGGGACATGATGTCTC
>CAJAFJ010000462.1 GCA_903938955.1 uncultured beta proteobacterium
CGCGCCACTTCCCGCTCTCTTTGGTCGCCCACAACGGCCGCCACAGAACTCACGGTAGAGCGGCCCTGCATCTGTTTGGCCACCACCAGATGGTGGTCGGCACAGGCCGCGACCTGCGGCAGGTGGGTGACGGCCAGTACCTGCCGGTCTTTGCCCAATTGCTTCATGAGACGTCCTACCGTCTCAGCCACGGCGCCGCCGACGCCGGCATCCACTTCGTCAAAAATCAGTGTCTGGGCGGTGCCCAACTGGCTGGTGGTGACGGCAATGGCGAGCGCCATGCGCGACAGCTCGCCGCCCGAGGCCACTTTATTGACGGGCCGCGGTGTGCTGCCCGCATGTCCGGCCACCAAAAAGCTGACCTCTTCGAGGCCGCTTTGCATCGGTTGTGCTGATTTTTGCAGCGCAACTTCAAATTGGCCGCCTTGCATGCCCAAGCCTTGCATGGCGAGCGTGATGGCTTTACCCAGTTGGGGCGCTGTTTTGGCACGCACCTTGGAGATCTGCCTGGCTTCGGCCATGTAGGCCTCAAGTGCCGCCGCTTGGGCGGCTTCCAGTCCGGCCAGGTCAGCTGCGGCATCCAGTGTGGCCAGTTCCTGTTTCCAGGTCAGCAGCAATTCGGCCAGGTCGGCAGGTGCGCGTTTGTAACGTCTGGCCAGGGACAGCCACAAGGCCATGCGCTCATCAAGTTCGCTCAGGCGCTGCGGGTCCGGTTCGGTCTTGCGCAAGTAAGCGCGCAAGGAGTGAACGGTGTCCTCCACCTGCGCCAGACTTGACGTCAAAACCTCTGTCAATTCGCGGAAACAGGGCTCAAGATGCACTTGTTGTTGCAGCAGTTGACAGGCGCTGTGCAGGGCGCTCAGGGCACTGCTCTCGTCATCATCCAGCGTCTGCACCGCGCTTTGCGCCGCGTCCAGCAGGGCTTGTGCGTGCGACAGGCGACCGTGCTCGGTGTTGAGCTCATCCCATTCGTCGAGTTGCGGTGCCAGTTTGTCGACTTCACCAATTTGCCATGCCAGTCGATCACGGTCACGCTGTAGCGACTCTTGGGCGGTACTGGCCTGGAGCAGGGCGCTTTGGGCTTGTCGCCAGCGCTGCCAAAATGCGGCTAAAGGGGCTGTCGAGATGCGGGCGTAGGCGTCCAGCAGGCCGCGTACCGCGTCTGGCCGGGTCAAGCTTTGCCAGGCATGCTGTCCATGAATATCAAGCAACTGTTCGCCGATCTCGCGCAGTTGGGTGGCGGTGGCCGGACTGCCGTTGATCCAGGCGCGGCTCTTGCCCTGGGTGTCTACCGTGCGCCGCAACAGCAGGCTGTCACCGGCATCAAATCCAGCGGTGTCCAGCCAGGCCGCCAAAGCGGAGGTGGCGTCAAACTCGGCGCTGACATCGGTGCGACTCGTGCCTTCCCGGATCACCCCCACATCGGCCCGGCCGCCGGTGACCAGTTGCAGGGCATCAATCAGGATCGATTTACCGGCGCCGGTTTCGCCGGTCAGCACCGAAAATCCAGGGGACAAATCAAGGTCCAACTCGCTCACGATGACGAAATCGCGCAGGACAATACGTTTCAAGCTCACGGTCAGGCTACTCCTTCATTCCAGTGCAATTTTTGGCGTAGCGTGTCAAAGTAAGACCAGCCTTTGGGGTGCAGAAAGCGAACATGGTGTTTGGATCGTGTCACAACGATGCGGTCGCCGTGTAGCAGGGAGGCCAGCGATTGGGTGTCAAAACTGGCGCTGGCATCGCGCCCGGCCACGACTTCAATCGCAATTTCTGTGGCATTGGCCAGGACGATCGGCCGGTTTGACAAGGTATGCGGCGCAATGGGCACCAATACCCAGCCCGGAATGGAGGGGTGCAACAACGGCCCACCTGCTGACAATGAATAAGCTGTGGAGCCGGTGGGCGTGGCGATGATCAAACCGTCCGCCCGCTGGTTCGCCACAAAATGGCCGTCCACCTCAACCCGCAATTCCACCATGCCCGAGGTGGCGCCGCGGTTCACCACCACATCGTTCATGGCCAGCGCATCAAACACACAGTGGCCATCGCGCATCACCCGGGCGTGAATCAGGCTGCGGTGGTCTTCTTCAAACTCGCCGCGCAGCATGGGCGCGAGCGTCGCGGCAAAATTGTCAAATGGAATGTCGGTGATGAACCCCAGTCGCCCCTGGTTGATGCCAATCAGCGGCACGCCGTAATGTGCCAACTGCCGACCGATGCCCAGCATGGTGCCGTCGCCACCCACCACCAAACCCAGGTCACATTGCGCGCCAATCACAGGAATCGTCATCGTTGGGTAGCCTGACATCCCCATGTTGCGTGCGGTGTCATGCTCCAGAATGACTTCGCAGCCTTCGGCATGCAAAAAGTGGGCGATACCCTCCAGCGCATTGCGCGAAGCAGCGCTTGAAGCGCCCGACGCCAGCGTCTGGTATTTGCCTATAAGTGCCACCTGCCGGAATTTCGATTTCATCTACAAATTACATCACTAAAATGCCCCCATGCTGGATGACCGTGCCAAGTTGTTGTTGAAAGCGCTGGTTGAGCGCTATATTGCCGATGGGCAACCCGTCGGTTCGCGCACGCTCTCGAAAGCCTCAGGCCTCGATCTGTCGCCCGCCACCATCCGCAATGTCATGTCAGACCTTGAGGAGCTTGGTTTGATTGCCAGCCCGCACACCTCGGCCGGGCGCATTCCCACCGCGCGCGGCTATCGGCTTTTTGTCGACACAATGCTGACCGTGCGACAGGGGCAATTTGCCTCGCACAGCCTGGCACCGGACCAGCCTCAAAAAGTTATCTCAAACGCGGCCAACTTGTTGTCGAGTCTTTCCCAGTTTGTGGGGGTGGTTATTTCGCCTCGCCGGTCGTCTGTTTTTCGACATATTGAGTTTTTGCGACTGTCCGAGCGGCGTTTGCTGGTCATCATCGTGTCACCTGAAGGGGATGTGCAAAACCGTGTGATCTTCACCGAGGTTGATTATCCGCAGGCGCAGTTGGTGGAAGCGGCCAACTACCTGAACACCCATTACGTTGGCTTGGCGATTGAGCAAGTGCGTGAGCGGCTGACCAATGAAGTTGAATCGCTTCGCTCCGAGATTGCCAGCCTGATGCAGGCCGCCGTGGCCGTCAGTTCCGATGCCATTGCCGAGACCCAGGACGAAGTCGTTTTTTCAGGCGAAAGAAATCTGTTGGCCGTGACTGATTTTTCAAACGATATGAGTCATTTGCGCCGTGCGTTTGAGTTGTTCGAGCAAAAAGCCCAGCTTATGCGCCTGCTTGACGTGACTGGTAAGGCTGAAGGTGTACGTATCTTTATTGGTGGTGAAAGCCAGGTGGTTCCATTTGAAGATTTATCCATTGTCAGCGCTCCTTACGAGGTCGATGGCTTGGTGGTCGGCACTCTGGGCGTGATCGGCCCCACGCGCATGGCCTACGACCGAATGATTCAGATTGTTGACATTACCTCGAAATTGGTCAGCAACGCGCTGAGCCACCACAAGTAGGCCCTTACAATCTGAACTTCGGTAGGGCCGTTAGCTCAGTTGGTTAGAGCAGAGGACTCATAATCCTTTGGTCCACAGTTCAAGTCTGTGACGGCCCACCACCGACATTGCTTTTAGTCGCTAAAAGTAATGCTATATAATAAATAGCATCGAGTTATTGGATAAATACTTTGATTTAAAGTGTGAGATGGTCGCATAAGCACGATCAGCTTAACGTTTAAGAATGAGTTTTATCGCTATCAGGAGTGGTAGTTCAGTTGGTTAGAATACCGGC
>CAJAFJ010000463.1 GCA_903938955.1 uncultured beta proteobacterium
AAGTCAATGACATCTCTTATAGCAGAAGAAAGGATGTCATGAATGCGCTCAAGCGTCCTCTGATCAATTGACGCGGTTGCATGGAACAGTCGAGCTGCCTTGGTACCGATCAAACTGCGATCAAAGTGGTCCGCTGATAACTTCATCTGCGCCAACGCCATATCACAATCGCTGGAAACCATGGCGGGCAAACGATAAATGGTGTCTTTGCCAACCCGCTCAACCTGCATGACCTCATGCTCAACCAGCTCGTCCAAAGCCTCGACCCCAACGGTCCGTTTGGCGCCAAGGAGGCGAGCGAAGGCCCGCTGTCGGGATTCATGTCGGCGCTGGCTGCTGCGGTGCAAGATGCGACCGGACATCGATTCACGGCATTGCCGATCACGCCGGCTCGTGTCTTTGCCGCGCTTCATCAGGAAGTCGTTCCTGCAACCGGGCCGAGCGCGCCACTTCAAAGGGATTTGTGATGCCTACTTTGCCAAATTTTCAACTGCGGCGGCCACTCAAGGCGTCCGATGCGGTGGCCCTGCGCGCACAGAATCCGGCCAGCCGTTTTCTCGCCGGCGGGACCGACTTGCTACCCAATATTCGCCGTGGACTGACCACGCCCGACGTGGTGATCGACCTGGGTAATGTCGCTGAACTGCGCGAGATGCGAGAAGTGGGTAGCATGTTGCGCATCGGTGCCGGGGTGACGCTGGCGACCATCGCCACCGACCCGCAGATTGCGGCGCGCCTGCCCGCGCTGGTGCAGGCGGCGGCCTGCGTTGCAGGGCCAACTCACCGAAGCATGGCCACGCTGGGGGGCAATCTCTGTCTGGACACCCGCTGCCAGTATTACAACCAGAGCGAACCGTGGCGCGAGGGCATTCAGTACTGCATGAAGCTGGACGGCGACACCTGCCGCGTGGCCAAGAAGAGCAAGCGATGCTGGGCGGCCTTTAGCGGCGATGTGGCGCCAGCGCTGATGGTGCTGGGAGCGGAGGTTGAAATTTTGGGGCCTGCGGGGCTGCGCCGCATTCCGATTCAGAGCCTGTATCGCGACGACGGCATGAACTGGCTGACCCTGGCCCCGGACGAGTTGCTGGTATCGGTCAGCGTGCCCTTGGATGACACGCGATCAAGCGCCTACCAGAAGCTGCGTACTCGCGGCTCGATTGACTTTCCACTCGCAGGGGTCGCGGTTGCGTTGCGCCGCCATCATGAGAAAGTGGTTGATCTGCGTATCGCCTGCACCGGTGTCACGTCTGCGCCCCTGTTGATCGATGGCCTGGAGGAACTGGCTGGCAAGTCCATCGATGCGGCATCCATGGCAGCCATTGCGGCCCGGATTGAGGACGCCTGCCGACCGATGAAGACCAGCGTGACCGACGTTCTGTATCGGCATGATGTCATCCCCGTGCTGGCCCAGCGGCTGTTGCAACAACTTTGGGGGGGCGTCTGATGGAGAGCGTCAACCTCGAAGTGCTGCGCCGAGCGGTCGGGTGGATGGACGCTGGGGTGAGCGTGACGCTGGCGACCGTCGTCAAGACCTGGGGCAGTTCACCCCGACCTGAAGGTGCCCTGCTCGCCATCAGCGGTGACGGACAACTGGTGGGCTCGGTGTCGGGCGGCTGCATTGAGGACGAT
>CAJAFJ010000464.1 GCA_903938955.1 uncultured beta proteobacterium
CGGTGACTGGCAGGTGGTGAAACGGCACGTTGTAGCTGGCGGCGAGTTGGTAAAACTCGCGGTGGTTGGAAATGATGGCGCGAATGTCCAACGGCAGCAGGCCACTTTTCCAGCGAAACAGCAGGTCGTTGAGGCAATGGCCCTCTTTGCTGACCATGATGACGGTGCCCATCGGCTGGGCGCGGGCATGCAGGCGCCAGTCCATGGCAAAGGGTTGGGCAAACACGCCCAGTTGCGTCTTCAGGTCGTCATGCGTCAACTGGCGGCAGGCAAACTGCACGCGCATGAAGAACAGGCCGGTGTCATGGTCGTTGTACTGGGCGGCTTCTTCGATGTTGCCACCGCGTTCCAGCAAAAAGCCGGACACCGCGTGGACCAGCCCGAGGCGGTCCGGGCAAGACAGGGTCAAGATATAAGTTGGGTTCATAGGCGTGAATTGTCGCAGGCCGCCGACCGGTTGACGAAGGGCTGGCGCCCGCTCACGGCACGCTGGGGGCGGCGACCGCGGGCGCACGGTTGCTCCGGCTCGCGGCGAAGTCGGCGCAGTAGTCCACTGGTGGCGCGGCTTGGGCGGGCCAAACCAGGTCCCGTGAGCTGAGCGTGTCAGCGCTGGGATCGGTGCCGAGCAGCACCGTCTGGGCTTTGAAGCGGGGCGGCAGGTGCTGCGCCACGCCCAGGCTGCGCTCCACGTGGCCCCGGCCAGCCAGCAACAGCACCGTTTTGCCGGGCTGTGCCCACTGGACCAAGGTGTCGGCCATCGACACATCGCGGGCAATCTGGACGCGGGTCATGGGGGTGATCTGGCTTTCTGGCAGCATGCCGCAGTGGCCCGCACGAATATTTTGTTGCTGTGCCTTGAGTGCCGGGCCGGGCAGTAACACATCAAAACGGCTGTTGCCCATGGTGTCGCGCAGGCTCGTGCTGGCGAGGTTGGCGCCGACCACCGGCACGCCCGCCCGCACGGCGGTCATCACGACCGGGCCATAAGCGGACCACGGCCAGGCGTCGTTGTTCCATTGCAGGGCGGCGCGTACTTGTGCTTCATCCGCGTCGGGACTGAGCGGGTGGGTGGACAAGCCCGCGGTGACCATTTCCAGCGCGAGCGCTGACAGGGCTTTTTGAGCCGCCAGTGTTTCGACGGTGACGCGGTGGATGCGCTGGTGATCGGGCGCATCGTGCTGTTCGCCCAACAGAATGGCGTCAGCGGGGAGTAGCTGTTGCAGTTGGGCTGCAAAAAAAGAATCGGGCCGGAGGGAGTCTGGCGCCACGCTGGCGCAGGCCAGCAAAGCCAGCACGCTGGCGGTGATGCAGAGGCGCTTTAACATCATGGGCAGAATTGGTGGCCTTGCACGGTGCCGGTGCGCGTGGCCCGTGGCCGGAAACGGGGGTCAGTGAACCACGACCGGGTTTTGTGCCAGCTCGGCGTACTGCTCCAGCGTGTCTTCTACTTCTTCCTGGGTCGGGGTGTTTTGTTGCCAGGCGGAGATATGCAGTTGAAACAACTCAGCCCAGGAACCGTCCAGGTACACCTCTTTGTTGGTGCGTTTGTCCACAATTTCGAACCCGTGGCGGGCCAGGGCGCGCACGGGCGCGCTGTCCGGCGCCGCGTCGTTGGCCAGCATGTGCATCACAGAGTAGGTGTCAGATTCGTAAAGCATGTGCATGACGGAATTATCCCTTAATCACTTTGATTCTGCAGATGGCGCCGCCGCACGGAATCACAAGGGCCGGTTCAGGGCGGCGGCTCGGTCGCGCGCCATTGCTGGTCGATGTAGTCGCCATTGGGTTCGGTGATGCGGATGCGGGCGGGCAGGTAGCCTAGCGCCGGGGCCAGCCACAGCTCTACTTTCTGGTCAAACTCCCGACGCGGATTGCGCACCAGTTTCAGGGCGCTGAGCTCGCCGCCCGGCAGCGTCAGCGCTTCTTCATGGCCGACGGTAAACAGCCAGGTGTCGGCATCGCGCGGACCAATCGTCTGCAGGGTCACCGTGGTGGCGGGCGCGAAGTGCCCGGGGTCGCCCGCGATCATGGCGGCCAGTTGCACCAGAATGCTCAGGCGGTCCTGGGCGCCGGCCAGCAGCGGCACGTCAGGCGTGTTGGCGCTGAACGTGACCTTGCCCTGCTCGCGGTTGAAGTGCGCCGCTACTTCTGAGCGGTATTTGTCTGAAAACCGGATCGGAGCCAAGCCCTCTGGCGTAACCCGGCCGCTGCTGTTCTGGAGCCGGGTTTGACCGAACAGGCTGAGCGTCAGCCGGGCCTCGTAGGTCTGGCCGGTTTGTTGCCAGAGTAAGTCGGCGCTGGCGCTAAAGGGGAGTTTGTTGGTGTCAACCTTGTATTTCAGGCGCACCGAGCCTGGCACCGTGAAGCTGCTGGCCGCCATGGCTTGTTCGCGCGGCGGGCGGGGCGGGGTGGCTGCGGCGGCGAGTTCCGGTTCGGCGGGCAAGGCGTTTGGCTGGGCTTCGTCCACGCTGGGCATCATCGCCGGGGCTTCTTGTGCTGGCGTTGAGGGCGACGCCACGTTGGTCACTTCCGGGGCGGGGGGCATCGGGGCCACGACGGGCGACTTTTTGGGCCGGGCCGGGGTCGGTTGGCGACGGGCGACCGGTGCGACCACAACAGGCGCCGGGAGCGGGACGGGCTCAATTGTGCGCATGATGAACGTCTGCTGGGGTGGCGCTGGGCTGAGGCCCAGTGCCAGGGGGCGGCCCTGCAACAGCAGCAGATGCACCAGTAGCACCAAGGCGGTCAGGGCCAGCAGCCACTTGAGGGGCAACGCGGGGCGCGCGCGCAAGCTCATGGCGCGGGCCTCGTGTCAAGCGTTTGAATGCCGGTCGGCAGATTTTTCATGGTGACTAAAATTTCCAACGTGTTGCTTCGTTAAGCTGGGTGGGTACTTTGATATTTCAACCCGGCACACCCATCCCTTACTTTTTCTGACTCTTCCATGAAACTTGCCACCTACAAAGACGGTTCGCGTGACGGCCAGTTGCTTGTCGTCTCGCGCGACTTGGTCACCGCGCATTATGCGACCGGTATCGCCAACACCTTGCAGCAGGTGCTGGATGACTGGAATTTTTACTCGCCCCAGCTTCAAGACCTCTCAGATGCTCTGAACAGTGGCAAAACCCGCCATGCCTTTCCTTTTGACCCCCATCAATGCATGGCACC
>CAJAFJ010000465.1 GCA_903938955.1 uncultured beta proteobacterium
CAAGCCGCCTACAGCGCCTCCAAAAGGCGGCATTTTCGGCATGACGCTGCCGATTGCCCGCGAACTGGCTCGCAACGGCATTCGCAACATGACCATTGCCCCCGGTATTTTTGGCACGCCCATGATGTTTGGCATGCCCCAGGAAGTGCAAGACTCTTTGGCCGCTAGCGTGCCATTTCCATCGCGTTTGGGCACGCCACAGGACTATTCCAAACTGGCCCAGCACATTTTCGAGAACGACATGCTTAACGGCGAAGTGATTCGTCTTGACGGCGCCATTCGTTTAGCCCCGCGCTGATACGGCAGACCCATTGAAATAACATGGGCGCTCCCACACCTCGGAGCTGTCCATGAAATTGCTTGCCCTGTGCCTGACCGCTGCTTTACTCACTGCAGGCTGTGCAACTCAGGGCCGTGACAACAGCAATATATCCAACCAGCCCGAAGGCGCATCAGGCTACACCACCCAATCTGGTTGGGCCACTTCCAAGTTTGCCGTAGCCGCTGCCAACCCTCTGGCCACAAAGGCTGGCTACCAAATTCTGAAAGCCGGTGGCAGCGCAGTGGATGCGGCCATTGCGGTGCAAATGGTATTGACGCTGGTTGAACCACAGTCCAGCGGTATTGGTGGCGGAGCCTTTCTGATTCATGACAATGGCCAAGAAATCGATGCCTTCGACGGCCGTGAAACCGCTCCCGCAGCCGCGACCGAGGCCCTTTTTATCGGCGCCAACGGCCAACCCGTTTCTTTCATGGAAGGCGTCTTGGGCGGCAGATCGGTCGGCACGCCGGGCACGGTTCGCATGCTGGAAATGGCGCACCAACAGCACGGAAAACTGCCTTGGGCCCACTTGTTTGAATCAGCGATTGCACTGGCTGAAGGGGGTTTCAAGGTCAGTACGCGCATGAATATTCTGCTGACGAGTGAACAACCTCTGAAAAATGATCCTGTGGCTGCGGCCTATTTTTACGATGCCACAGGCCGTGCTTGGCCTGCCGGGCACCTGTTAAAAAACCCTGAACTCGGCGCCGTACTCAGGCGCATTGCCAACGGGGGCGCCCAGGCACTGATGGAAGGGGACATCGCCCAAGCCATGGTGGACAAGGTACAAAACAGCCCCAACAACCCCGGACAGTTGTCATTGAGCGATCTGGGCCACTACCAGCCCATCAAACGCGTCCCGCTGTGTTTTGACTACACAGCCCCGTCATTCAGCCCCAAGACGGCCGACGCAAAAAACTATGCCATCTGCGGCATGCCCCCGCCCAGCTCAGGCACGATCGCCATTGCCCAGATTCTGGGCATACTAAACAACACCCCGGCCGCGAGCCTTGCGCCCAACCCAACTTTGCAAGGCGTCATACCAAGCGCAGACTGGCTGCACCTGTATACCGAAGCATCGCGACTGGCCTTTGCCGACCGGGCGCAATATGTCGCCGACCCCGCTTTTGTAGCGCCCCCAGCAGGCAACTGGCTGAGCCTGCTGGCCCCCGACTACCTGGCCACGCGTAGCCAACTGATCGCCAGCCACGCTGACGGTCGCAGCATGAAAACAGCGCGGTTCGGGGTTCCCGGCAGCCTCAAGACCAGCTTTGCGCCCATGCCGAACCAGCCGGAGTACGGCACATCGCACATATCCATCATCGACGGCTGGGGCAACGCACTGGCCATGACCAGCACGATTGAAGATGGCTGGGGCGCACGCCTGATGGTGAATCGCGGCGCAGGCCTTACCGGTGGTTTTTTATTGAACAACGAGCTCACCGACTTCAGCTTTACCCCGACTGATGCAGCGGGCACCCCGGTCGCCAACCGGGTGCAGCCCGGCAAGCGCCCACGCTCCTCCATGTCGCCCCTGCTGGTATTTGACAAGGCCACGGGGCAGCTCGTGATGAGCGCGGGTAGTCCGGGCGGCGCGCACATCATTCATTACACGGCCAAGACGCTTTACGGGGTATTGAACTGGGGGCTGAACGCCCAGCAGGCCATCAACCTGCCTAATTTTGGCTCACTCAACGGCCCCACCCTGCTGGAAGAAAAGCGTTTTCCAAACGCGACGATTGACTCACTCAAAGCCCGTGGCCATGAGGTGCATGAAATCAACATGACCAGTGGCCTGCAAGCGATCCAGCGCACACCCACCGGCTGGTTTGGCGGGGCTGATCCCCGGCGCGAAGGGGTGGTGATGGGCGATTAGGCTGCTGCTTGAAGCAGGGGTTTCTACAATTGCGCTTATGTCGATTCCCCAAACATTTATTCAGGAACTGATCGCGCGCGCTGACGTGGTGGAGATCGTGGGCCGCTACGTGCAGCTCAAGAAAGGTGGCGCCAATTTCATGGGCCTGTGCCCGTTTCACGGTGAAAAATCGCCCTCCTTCTCCGTCAGCCCGACCAAGCAGTTCTACCACTGCTTTGGCTGCGGCAAGAACGGCAATGCCATCAGCTTCTTGATGGACCACGCGGGCATGACCTTTGTCGAGGCGGTCAAAGACCTGGCGCAACAATACGGCATGCAGGTGCCCGAAGACGACGCCAGCCCGCAAGACCGGGCCCGCGCCGTCGAACAACGCGAAAAACAGCACACCCTGAACGATGTGCTTGAAAAAGCGGGCGATGCCTACAAGAAAAGCCTGAAAGACTCCAACCGGGCCATTGCCTACTTCAAGGGCCGCGGCCTGTCGGGCGAAATTGCCAAACAGTTCGGACTGGGCTACGCACCCGAAGGCTGGCGCAGCTTGGCCAGCGTGTTTCCTAACTATGACGACCCACTATTGGTCGAAAGCGGGCTGGTGATCCTGAACGTGGACGAGACTTCGGGTGAAGAAAAGCGCTACGACCGTTTTCGCGACCGGGTGATGTTCCCAATCCGCAACATCAAGGGCGAGTGCATTGGCTTTGGCGGCCGAGTGCTGGGGGATGACAAACCCAAGTACCTCAACTCGCCAGAAACCCCGGTGTTCAGCAAAGGACGTGAGTTATACGGCCTGTTTGAAGCCCGCCACGCGTTGCGCGACCTCGGCTACGCGCTGGTCACCGAAGGTTATATGGATGTGGTGGCGTTAGCCCAACTCGGGTTTCCCAACACTGTGGCGACCCTGGGCACAGCCTGCACGGCGGAGCATGTGCAAAAGCTGTTTCGCTTTACCGACTCGGTGGTGTTCAGCTTCGATGGTGATGCCGCTGGCCGACGCGCGGCACGCAAGGCGCTGGATGGAGCGCTGCCCTTTGCCACGGATGTGCGCAGCGTCAAATTTTTGTTTTTACCCGCCGAGCACGACCCGGACAGTTTCATCCGCGAATATGGCAAAGAAGCCTTCGCCCGCTACGTGAGTGAAGCACTTCCTTTAAGCCGTTTTTTACTCGATGCCGCCCGCGACGGCTGCGACCTGAACAGCGCCGAAGGCCGCGCCCACATGGCCAGCAACGCCAAACCCCTGTGGATGCAACTCCCCGATGGCGCCCTCAAGCTCCAGCTGCTGACAGAAATTGCAGACATGGTGCAGCTGTCCAGCCGCGAATTGACGGATTTATGGCACCCCAAGCCAGCAGGTCACGACTCGGACAAACCAAAACGCTACAAAAACGAGGGCGAGCCCCCCTATGAATACGGGGGCTACAGCTCATATAAGCGCAAAAAACAAGAGCCAAGACCCCGTTCTGGTAGCCGTATGCGACCCGCCAGCCGAGCGGACCACGCGACCCGGATTCTGCTGGGCGACATGGCGGCACTTGAAGTGCTGTCCGCTGAAGACCACGCCATGCTGTGCGAGTTACCCCCACCCCACGGGCCCTTGTTTGTCTGGTTGGAGAGCCAGTTACACGAGCATGGCCCCCAACCCTGGGTGGCATTGCGTGAAGGACTGCAAGAACAGGAAAGCGAAGAACTGGCGCTGCGGCTCATGTCGACTGACGAACTGGCCTCAGAGGAGGATGAAGCGGGTGAATCGGCCGCCGAACTGCGCGATTTGCTGAACCGTATGCTGATTGACCGCTTGACGGCGCAGGAAACCGAGTCGCTCGAAGCCTCCAAAGCCGACCCGACCGCCCTGCAACGTTACCGCGAGTACTACAACCGCCGCAGAGCGATTCAAGCGATGCTCACCCGCATGGAATGATGCCGTTCTGGCGAAACGGCCGAATATCCTCTCGCCAAAATCTATTGTTACAACTCAAGCTACAATCTCAGGTTGTTTTAGGCAAGAGCGACAGCAGCACCTCCGGGCCCAGCCAAAC
>CAJAFJ010000466.1 GCA_903938955.1 uncultured beta proteobacterium
CGGTAAAGGGCAAGATTCGGCCGGTAAACGCGGCGCGCACGCCTGTCAACCAAGTGCGCAGTGCACTGCCCTGCGGGGGCGAACGGCGCTCCAACGCCTGGATGCCCATTTCCAACTCCAGGATGGTGATGGCGGACAGGTACAACCTGCTGGCAGGCTGTGCGCCAGCCCAAGCCCGCACCTCGGGCGATTGATGGGGCTTGCCATGGCGCAGCTCCGAAATCACATGGGTATCGAGAACAAACATGGGCCGCGCCTCAGTCAAAGGTGGTGGGTTGGCTCTGGAAATTCAACTGTGGCGGGTTGAACTCAATCTGTTCCCCACCCGGAATGCCGTCCATGAGTTCAAGAAGCGTGGACTCACTGTGTCCCACAATGCGGTAGTAGTCGTCGATTTTGAGCAATGCAAACGCAGGGCGCCCACGGTCTGTGATGAACACGGGCCCATCGACAGCGGCACGCTTTGCGGCCGACACGTCACGCGTGAAGTCGCGGCTTGAAAAGGTGTGGACTGGCATATTGAATTCCCATGGCGGATTAATGCTTGTATGTTATGACAAATGTATTGGTGTTGCAAGAAGCGATATTAAAATCAGGGGTAACTTCATGGCAGCAACTGAGCCAGCGCCGCGTCGCTCATCAGCACGACGCGTGATTACGCCGCCTCTGACGGCTTCTCCGCTGCGCGCTCCGCATACCGGTTAAAACGCCAGGCACTGCTTAGCTGCGTGATGCGGTGCCAGGTGTCGCGCTTTTCCACCGGGCTCATTTCTAACCAGCGCTGTACCTCGGTAAACGTGCGCCCACAGCCTTTGCACTCGTCATCGCCCTGGCTGGTGGAGCAAATGGCGATGCACGGCGTGTCGGGCGTGCTGTCGTACCAGGCCAGCCAGGCGGCCAAGGCCACCATTGACAAGGCCGTTTCATCCACCTGAATCACCTGCTCAAACACCATCCGGGCATACACCTCGGCCAGCGCACGGGTCGGTGCGCCCAGCGAAAAACCATCGGGCGAAGGCGTTCTGCCGCGCCAGTAGTTGATGGCCGATTCGATGTCGGTGATGTGGATGACGCTCATGGGAGGGGCATCATAGACGTGCGCGACAAATAACCCCACCAATCAAGGGGATAGGCGCTCAATGGTCAAATGCCTGCCTGAAGGGGAGTAGCTCCCTGTTGGTGAGTCGTCAATACGGCGGGCACGCAAGCCCTCCCGGTTCGCCAGATGTTGTGTCAGCGTTTAACGCCCGCACACAGCATCGAGCAAGACCTTCGCCATGCACTTGTCAGTGCCATGCGCGAAGGTGAGTCCCAATCACCCGCTGCGCATGCCCAGACAAGTGTTGACAAACACAATATTTAAAGAGCTTTTGCAATGGAATTATTTTCTGCCGCGTGGTGGTCTGCCTTGATGGCCATCGTTCTGATCGATCTGGTGCTGGCGGGCGACAACGCCATCGTTATCGCCCTGGCCGCCCGCCAATTGCCGCCCCACCTCAAAAAGAAAGCCATTCTCTGGGGCACGGTGGGCGCCATCGTTGTGCGCTCGGTGATGACTGTCGGCGTGGTCTGGCTGCTCAAGATCCCCGGCCTGATGCTGGTCGGTGGTTTGGGGCTGGTCTGGATTGCCTACCAACTCCTGGCGGATCAGGGCGGCGAAGAACATGACGGCCCGGTGGTCAGTACCTTTTGGGGTGCCATGAAAACCATCATCATTGCCGATGCGCTGATGGGCGTGGACAACGTGCTGGGCGTGGCTGGTGCAGCGCACGGCGCGTTTGACCTGGTCATCATCGGTCTGCTGATAAGCGTGCCGATTGTGGTGTTTGGCAGCACCGTGGTGTTGAAACTGGTGGAGCGTTTTCCTGCCATCATCCAGATCGGCTCGGCTGTGCTGGCCTTTACCGCCGCCAAAATGGTGGTGAGCGAGCCGCTGCTGGCCAGTGTGTTTGGTGCTGCAGCCCAACCGCATGACATGCTGCAAACCGCTGCGCGCTGGGGCACTTACACCGTAGCCGTGGCTGGCGTGCTGGCGGCGGGCTGGTGGAGCAACCGCAAGGTGGCCAAGGGTGCGGAAGCTAAAATCTAAGTCACGGGAGCGCGCTTTTTTCAGCGCTCCCTGTTGACCCAACTGCCCACCTGTGACCGATCTCGCCCCCGACCAAGACCCCGACGCCAAAATCGAACAAGCCCGCCTGTGGCGCGACAACGGCTGGACCGCCCACATTCTGAAAAACGAGGACGACGACGGTTGGGCCGTGGCCATGACCCGGGAGGGCGCGTCCGAACCCGCGCTGATCGGGCCGTGGACCATGGGGCGCGACAAGAAGAACCCCAAGCCACTCGACGTCAACGCCTTCAACACGCTGGTCAAAACCGCCAGCGAGTTTGTCCGCCGCTCCGAGCAACAACTGCACGCCACGCTGCACCAGAGCATTGCCGTGACGTCCAACAACGCCCGCATCACGGTGTCGCTCGACATCGTGCCGGATGAAGAAAACCCCACCGCCACTTTGACCGCCCATGACGAGGGCGGCGATGACCTGGCCCAAGTGCGGGTGTCGCCCGGCTTCAAACTCAACCGCGCCAGCGCCACCGCCTGGGCCGATGGTGGCTTTCAAAAGCCGCGTTGACAAATAACAGAGGCCACGCGCCCGGCCCGGTGCTATTCTGTGCCGCATGAAACTGATTATCAAATGGCTGCTCAGCGCTGCCGCCCTGCTGGCGGTGGCTTACCTTTACCAAGGCGTGGAGGTTAAAACCTTCAGCGCGGCGCTGATTGCGGCTTTGGTCATCGGCCTGTTCAACATGATTTTGCGGCCGGTGCTGGTGGTGCTGACTTTACCGGTCACGGTCGTCACGCTGGGGCTGTTTCTGTTTGTCATCAACGCCCTGATGTTCTGGGCGGCGGCGGGCGTACTGGACGGGTTTTACGTGCGTGGCTTTGGCGCAGCCCTGCTGGGCTCGCTGATTTAC
>CAJAFJ010000467.1 GCA_903938955.1 uncultured beta proteobacterium
CGCTTGATGACCTTGATGCCGGGGTGCTGGCGCATCACCGCCATAAAGCCCTGGCTGCGCAAGTGCGTCACGTCGGCGCTTTGCAAGCCTTCAAACAGCAGCACCAGGCCTTTGCCGTGGAGTTTTTCGGCAATGAACTCCGCCCCGATGGTGCCAATCTGCACGTTGTCTGAATTGATGAAGGTGCTGAAATCGCGCCCCTTGATGCCCCGGTCCAGCACGATCACCGGAATACCCGCCTTGTAGGCCTGGCTCACCACCGGCACCACCGCTTGCTCGTCATTGGTTCCGAGCACCAGCACATCGACCTTTTGCGCGATGAACTGCTCAATCTGGCGAATCAGCAACGAGGTCTGGCCTTGGGCGTCGGAGTACACAAAGCTGAGCTCGGGGTGCTGGGCCACGGCATCACGCACTTCATGGACCTGGGCTTGGCGAAAATCGTTTTTCAGGGTGTCCTGCGCGAAGGCGATGACCTTGCGCGGCGCGGGCTGGGCGCTGGACACGGCGGACACGAACACACACAAAATGAAAAAAATAATGCGAGCTGGGTACATGGCGGCCTCTTGCGCTGGTCAGTTGCTTTAATTGATTTGTAACAAAGATTAACACGCACAAGCCAAGGGTTACCCGCCAAAACATTGACCTGGATTAGCACTTGCCGGAATAACGGCGGCTTGGCCCGAGCCGCATCAGCGTGCCGTCCAGTCGCTATGAAACGATGTAAGCCCCAGCCCCGGTGGACAACAACTTGCCATCGGCGCCCAAAAACTCCATGCGGGTGGACGCCACACGCGAGCCCAGGCGCATGACCTCGGCGCGCAGCTCAAACCACTCGCCAATGCCGGGGCGCAGGTAGTCAATGCGTAAATCAATGGTGCCGAGCTTGCCAAAGCGGTGCAGGCGCTGCTCGGGCGTCTCGCTCATGTGGCGCGCGCCAATGGCGGCCATCACGGCCAGGGCGCCAACGGCATCCAGCCCTGCGCTGATAACGCCGCCGTGAATCCGGTTGTGGGCGTAGTGACCGATCAGGTTGGGCTTCATGTCGATACGCGCCCGTACCACGGTGGGGGTGAGCGAGGTGATTTTGAGGCCCAGCACCTGGTTGAACACAATCATCTCTTCAAAAATCTTCTTCAAACCAACGATGAACGCTTCTTCAAACTCGATCTCGACGGGGGCAGCAAGCGGTTTCGACATCAAAAAATCCTTTAAAAAACAAAGCCGGGCCATGGGTCGCCCTTTACTCAAGCGTCTGACGATACCGATCTCGTCCAGGTGCCGGGCTAGTTTACGCGGCGTCTTTCAATGAACCGCGTGGCGCATAACCGTCGCCAGCGCCCCAGGCACGCATCAGCGGGCGCTTATAGTTACAGTTACACAAAGTAACAAAAATTCTCACAGGGTGTTAACGCATGAATCTCAAGCCGCGCATTTATCTGCTGACCAGTCTGCTGGTCGTGGCCTCGGCACTGGCGGCCTGGTCGGTAGCGCGCCAGCAGGCCATGGGCATCGTCGAACAATGGGCGGTGCGGTATGCCGAGAAGCAGGTGCTCTACGACAAATCGCGCATGATGCAGCCGATCTTGCGGGAGATTGCGCTGTCCCGCCAACTCGCGGCCTCCAGCCAGATTCGGGAATGGGCGCGTCATCCCGATGACCCACAATTGACGCAGCGCGCCATTGCCGAGATGGAGAACTTTCGACTCAATTTTGCCGACAAAAGCTACTTTTTGGCCCTGAAAGACTCCGGGCGCTACTACCACAACAACGCCAGCAACGAGTTTGCCAATCAGCAGTTGCGCTACCAGCTGGACCCCAAAAAACCGGCGGACCGCTGGTTTTACGACATCATCGAGCAGCAGCGCGACATGCACCTGAACGTCAACCCGGATGTGGAACTGGGCGTCACCAAGCTGTGGATGGATGTGCTGATCCGCGACGGCAACGAGATCTTGGGTGTGGCCGGCACCGGGCTGGATTTGACGGGTTTTATCCGCGAGATTGTGAACAACGCACAACCCGGCATTTCGAGCCTGTTTGTGGACCACGCCGGGGCGATTCAGGTGTACCGCGACGAGAGCCTGATCGACTTTGCCAGCATCACCAAAAGTGCGGGCCAACGCAAAACGATTGATCTCCTGTTTGACCGCGTCACTGACCGCGAAGCAATTCTGAGCGCCATGAAGGAGCTGGAAAAACTCCAGACCACCGTCATCACCCGCTCAACCGAGGTCAATGGCAAGCCGTATTTGGTTGGCATTGCCTTTCTGCCGGAAATTGGCTGGTATGAAATCACCATGCTGGACCTGAATGTGGTGCTGCCCTTGGCGAGCTTCAGCGCTATTTTGGGCGTCTATGGTTTGACGATGCTGGCCGCCCTGCTGCTGTTTAACCTGGTGCTCAGCCGCCTGGTGTTGCGGCCCATGGCCCAGCTGGAAACGGCGATCCTGAAAGTACAAAGCGGCCAATTTACCCCCGAGACCCTGCCCACCGGCGGCAAGGACGAAATCGGCCGCTTGATGAAACACTTCAAACAAATGGCGCACACCGTCTGGCAAACGCGCAACGAGCTGGAAGACAAGGTGAAGCAGCGCACCGAGGCGCTGGAGCGCCTGACCCACACCGACCCGCTGACCGAACTGCTCAACCGGCGCGGCATGGCCGAGCGCATCGATGCGGCGCGCAGCCACAGCCAGCGCGAAAACAGCCACTTTGGCCTGTTGTTGCTGGACATTGATTATTTCAAGGGCCTGAACGACCAGCACGGACACGGCGTCGGGGACCAGGCTCTGGTGCTTGTGGCCACCCTGATCCGCACCGTCATTCGCCCCTATGACAGTGCAGCGCGCTGGGGCGGTGATGAGTTCCTGATTTTGGTGATGGACTGCGATGCCACCACGCTGAAGCAACTGGGGGAGCGCATTTGCGTGGTGGTCGCGCAGACCAATGGGCTCATCGACGCCGTAGGCCAACCGATCCGCATGTCTGCCAGCATTGGCGGAGCGCTGGTGGGCGATGAAGACATTGAAAGCGCCCTCTTCAAGACCGACCAGGCCCTGTACGCAGCCAAAG
>CAJAFJ010000468.1 GCA_903938955.1 uncultured beta proteobacterium
CAATATGGCCGTGTTCGGTGATGGCCTGCGCCGCGTTCACCAGCAGGTTCAGCACCACCTGGTTGATTTGCGAGATCAGGCAATAGACCGGGGGCAGGGTGGCCCAGTCGCGCGTCACCTCGGCTTTGTACTTGAGCTGGTTCCAGACCACGCCCAGCGTGCTTTCCAACCCGGCTTGCAGGTCGGACCATTGCCACTCGGTGTCGCCCGTATGTGAGAAGGCTTTCAGGTCCTGCACGATCTTGCTGACGCGGTCAACGCCGTCGCGCGATTCGGCGATCAGCTGCGGCAGGTCGGTCACCAAAAAGTCATGGTCTGCCGCCTGTTTGCGCGCCTGTACGGCCTTGAAGGCCTCGGCAAATGGGGCGCCCAGCTGCGTCTCCACCGCCGCGTAGGCGCTGGCAATGCCGAGCAGGTCGTCCACATAACGCCCCAACGAGCTGAAGTTGGATTTGACAAAGCCAATCGGGTTGTTGATTTCATGCGCCACGCCGGCCGCGAGTTGCCCGATGGAGGCCATCTTTTCAGACTGCAGCAGCTGCAATTGGGTTTGCGCCAGTTGCTGGTTGAGGGCCACCAGCTCATCCACGCGCAGCTTGAGGGCGGCCTGCGCACGCGCCCGGCTGGCGATGCGCCACAGGTCGTTGCCGATCAGGCGCAGGGTGTCGACATCGGCTTCGTCGTAATCGGTCGTCTTGTTGCCCACGCCCAGCATCATGCGCACCTGGTCGCCCTCCATCACCGGCACCGAGATCAGGCGCGTCAGCACGGTATGACCTTGCGGCAAGCCGGCTTTGGCCGGGTAACTAGCGTAGTCGTTGAACACCACGGCTTTTTTTTGGCGAAAGCAGTCGGCCCAGATGCCGGCCTGGCTGATCGGGTAATGCGAGTCATAAGCCGCCGTGCAGCCGTGCAAGGCGCCCGCGGTCCAGGTGCCCAGCGACAGGGTTTCCTGGTCCTCGTTGACAAAGTGCAGAAAGCCCATGGCGCTTTGGGTCAGCTGCTCCGTCAGCTCCAGCCCGGCGGTCAAAAAGTCTTTTTCCGACAGCTGGTCGCCCAGTTCATTCAGGCGCAGCAGGGCGTGGGTGAGTTCGGCCGCGTGATGACGCTCGGTCACGTCCACGCTGAGCCCGCCCAGCAGTTGTTCGCCCGACTCATCGGTCATCACAAACATGCTGGTCTCAAAGTGGCGACCATTGAAGGCTTCTTCCACCGTCTGGTTGCCGCCCTTTGCCAGCATGCGCTGGTCCAGTGCCGTAATGGTGCTGGCAAAGTCGGGCGGGAAAATCTCGTCGTTGGTTTTGCCGAGCAGGGTTTGCGGGTCCACCCCCAACAGGCGGCCCAGATTCTGGTTCACCATCAGCAAACGCAACTGGCTGTCTTTGAGGAAGACCGTGCCGGGCAACTGGTCGATAAAGCGCTGCGTCAGCGTCGTGACCAGGCCGGTCCGCGGCTTCAAGGCGGGCGGGCGGGGACGGTCCGGTGGGGCGCTGTTCATGGTGCGCCTAGTTTACCAATCGATCAAACTCAAACCGATGCTCAGCACCGTGCGCCGCCGGTTGTAGTCCACCAGCGAGTCGCCATAGCCGTTGAACAACTGGGTGTGCCAACGCAGGCCGCTGCGCCCGCCGGGAATGTCGCTGTCAGCCAGGTCTTTGAGCCATTCCAGACGCACCGAGCCCTTGGTGTCGGCGCGCAGCGAATGCCGCAGTGTCAGGCCCAAAGTGTTGTCGGCGTTGACGGTCCAGAACCCCGCAATCTCGGCGCGGCCCAGGTAGTTGGTGATGTCGGGGTTGTCGTCATTGGCCGCGTTTTCATTGATGCGCTTCCAGACCTTGCCGAGCACGCGGAACTGGTTACCTTTTTCAAGGCCGGCCATCAGCACGCTGCGGTTCCAGCTGCGCGACAGGGGCAGTGACTGCCCATTGGACTGATGCACCAGGCTCACCCCGCTGTAGCGCCAACGCCAGCCACCGGACAGGGCCACATCGGTCGGGTAGATGTAAGTGATCTCCGGCTCGTGGTCGGTGGCGCGAAAAGGGCGCGACAGATCGCCATTGAATAACTGCCAGTACGACTGCTGGGAGTAGGCAAACCAGAGCGAGTCGCGCCGCTGTTCTTGACCCTGGGTCAGCAAGCCTTGGGCGATCTTGGTCCGCACCGAGAGTTGAATCCGGGTCTCATTCGGTTTGTAGGCCACCGCCGTGCTGGCCGTGTGATTGGGCGCGGGCGAGGCCGGTTGCTGGTTCACGCTGTCAGACCCAATCCACGACAAACTGAGCGGCCGGTAGCTGCGCATGCCAAAGGTGCCGCAGTCGCTGCCGGGCTCCAACTCCCAAAACCGCGACAGATCGGAATACAGCCGGTGTTGGCAGTGGATCGGAACGGGCATCTCCATCGCGCGTGCGGTCGGCAACTCGGGCGTGCTCGGCGCCAGCGGCGCGGGTGGTATCGGCGGCAAGGCTGACGCGAGCGCGGGCGGGCGGGTCGGCTCCACCGCGTTTTGTTGTGCCGCCCATTGGTCAAAGCAGGCCAGTCGGGCGGGCCCGTCCGTACGGAGTCCAGTGCAGGCTTGCCAAGCGGGTGTGGCGGGGTTCACGGTCTGGCCCAGCGCGGCGGTGCCGAGGGCGCAGCTGGCGAGCAAGGTGACAGAAATCCGGGTTTTCAACATGGGGTGTTTCGCTTCGGTCAAGCCGGTCGGGCCAGCGCGGCGGCGGCATCTTCGGCTTTTTTGGCAAATTCGGCACGCAACGCCTTGAGCTTTTCGCGCGGGTCTTCCTTGATCGTGTTCTGGTTCAGACCCATTTCGGCAATGAAACGGCTCGGCACGGCGGCGACCATCTCGCGGCCTTTTTTGCGTTTGCGTGTCCAGCTCACCGCCAGGCTGCGCTGGGCGCGGGTAATGCCGACGTACATCAGGCGGCGTTCTTCCTGAATGTGGATGGCGGTGGCTTCATTGGCGGCCTCATGCGCACGCTCCGAGCCACCGATCGACGCCGCGCCTTCGCCGCTGTCTTTGAGCTTGAACGGCAACATGCCCTCGGTCACGCCGACCAGCATCACATGCGGCCACTCCAGGCCCTTGGAGGCGTGCAGGGTGGAGAGCGTCACCACGTCCATGTCTTTTTCGCGCTCGCTGATGGTGGACAGCAGCGACACGGTTTGCGCCACTTCCAGCAGCGATTTGAGTTCTTTGGTGGTCGATACTCCGGCTGCATCGTCGATCTGGCCGCCGCAGCGGGCCGACATCCAATCGCAAAAATCCATCACATTGGTCCAGCGGGCGGCGGCCACTTTCTCGCTGTCTTCGCCGTCGTACAGGTGTTTCTCGTAGCCAATTTCTTTCAGCCACTCCAGCAGGAACTCTTTGGCCGACTCCGCCCCCATCGTGCGCCGGGCGCGGAATTCCAGGTCATTTACGTAGCGACCAAATTCATGCAGGCTGCCGACCGCCTTGGTGCTGAGCACGCTGCCCAGCGAGGAGGCAAACAAGGCGTCAAACAGGCTGACTTTGTACTGGTTGGAAAACACGCCCAAAGTGCTAAGCGTCTGGTGGCCAATGCCGCGCTTGGGCGTGGTCACGGCGCGCAAAAAAGCCGGGTCGTCGTTGTTGTTGATCCACAGGCGAAACCAGCCACACAAATCCTTGATCTCGGCCCGGTCAAAAAAGCTGGTGCCGCCGGACACCTTGTACGGAATCTGCGCCTTGCGCAGTGCTTTCTCGAACGTCTTGGCCTGGTGGTTGGCCCGGTACAGGATGGCAAAGTGCCGGAATTCCTTGAACTGCGGCCCGCCGTGTGGCAGCCCACTGGCGCGCAGGCTCTGGATGCGTGCCACGGTGCGCTCTGCTTCGTGCTCTTCACTGTCGGCATCGACCACGCGCACCGGCTCGCCTTCGCCCAGATCACTCCACAGGTTCTTTGGGAACAGCTTGGGGTTGGGGCCGATCACGTTGTTGGCGGCACGCAGGATGGCGGATGTTGACCGGTAGTTTTGCTCCAGCTTGATGACTTTGAGCGTTGGGAAATCGACCGGCAGCTTCTTCAGGTTGTCCAGCGTGGCGCCGCGCCAGCCGTAAATCGACTGGTCATCGTCGCCCACAGCAGTAAAGCGGGCCCCGGTGGCCAGGTTGCCGCCGACCAGCAGTTTCAACACTTCATATTGCGTGGCGTTGGTGTCCTGGTATTCATCGACCAGCACATGGCCCATTTGCTGCTGCCACTTCTGGCGCACTGCTTCATGGTCGCGCAGCAGTTTGAGGGGCAGGGTGATCAGGTCGTCAAAGTCCACGCTCTGGTAGGCGCTCAGGCGCTCTTCGTAGTGCCCCATGACACGGGCGATGATGCGTTCGTTGTCGTCCTGGGCCTGCGCCGCCGCTTGTTCAGAATTCAGCCCCTGGCCTTTCCAGCCGCTGATGACCCATTGCCAGGAGCGCGCGGTGGCCATGTCCACCGTGCCGCCCGCGTCTTTCAGGATGCTGGCGATGTCGTCGGTGTCCAGAATCGAGAAATTGGGCTTCAGGCCCAGCACCTCGCCGTCTTGGCGCAACATGCGCACGCCCAGCGCGTGAAACGTACAAATCACCGCCTCTTTGGCCGCGCGGCCAATCAGCTCCTTGGCGCGCTCGCGCATCTCGCTGGCGGCCTTGTTGGTGAAGGTGATGGCGGCAATGCGGTTGGCGGGCATGCCAGCCTGGATCAGGCGGCCAATTTTGTGCGTGATCACCCGCGTTTTGCCGGAGCCGGCACCGGCCAGCACCAGACAAGGCCCGTGCATGTAGTTAACGGCTTCTTGTTGGGCCAGATTCAGGCCGTGAGAGGGGGTGGATGACATTCAGATACTTTGGGCGAAGCGGGGAATGATACCGAGGGCGGGGCTTATGCCGTGGTGACCCCGGAATTGCACTGACAATAACGCCGTGCTACAAATTTTCTTGATCACTTTCCCCTTCTTCGCGCTGGTGCTGTGCGGCTACCTGGCCGCCCGCCGGCGCATGTTGTCGCTGGATGCGATTCCGGGCCTGAACAGCTTTGTCTTGTTCTTCGCCTTGCCCTGCATGCTGTACCGCTTTGGCTCGACCACCCCGGTGGCCCAGTTGTTTGATGTCGGGGTGTTTGTGACCTATGTGTTGTGTGCGCTGGTGATGGTGGCGTTCACGATTGCTGTCAGCAAGAACGCGCGCATTCGCTGGAACGATGCCTCGTTTGGCGCTCTGGTGGCGGTGTTTCCCAACAGCGGCTTCATGGGGGTGCCGTTGTTGGTGGCCTTGTTAGGGCCGGCGGCGGCAGGCCCGGCCATTTTTCTTGTGGGCATCGATATGGTGATCACCACCTCGCTGTGCATTGCGCTCTCTCGGCTGGATGGCGCGGATGAACACGGCTTTGCCCACGCCGCGCAAAACGCGCTCAAGAGCATGTTGTTCAACCCCATGGCCTGGGCTATTTTGCTGGGTGGGGTGGCCTCCGCCGTCAGTTTTCAGTTACCCGCGCCGGTGATGAAAACCATGGGTCTGCTGGCCGACGCAGCCTCACCGGTGGCGCTCTTCACCATCGGTGCTGTGCTGGCGCGCTCGCAAATGCTGACCATCGCGAACAACCATCCGCCCATTCCGCTCGGGGATTACCTGCCGCTGGCGGCCATCAAACTGGTGCTGCATCCGCTGCTGTTGCTGGGGATCGGGTCAGCGGCCGTGGCCTTGGGCCTGCCTTTGAGCCCCTTCGCCCTGACCGTTATCGTGCTGGTGGCCGCGCTCCCCAGTGCCAGCAATGTGTCTTTGCTGGCCGAGCGTTTTGGCGCCGACAACGGGCGCATTGCCCGCATCATTCTGGTGTCCACGGCGACGGCGTTTGTCACTTTCGCGCTGGCCGTGAGCTGGCTGACCTGAGCTTATGCCGCCTTGGGCGGCAGCTCGATCATGGTCACCGGGTGGCTTTGTGCCGCAATAAAAGCTTCCAGCGCGTTGAACAAATCGTCCACGGTGTCCTTGCCCAGCGCGTCTTCGATCTGCTGGTATTGCTGGTCAATGAGCGGTGCCATCTCGTTCACCAACTGATCCCCTTTGGCCGACAACTTGACCACCACCCGGCGCTGGTCGCCAGCCATGCGGCTGCGTTCAATCAAGCCCAGTTCTTCCATGCGCGCCAGCACGCCGGTCATGCTGGCGCTGTGAATCTGGCACAGGGTACAAATCTCGCGGGGTTCCAGTTGTTCCTGTTCATCCAGCGCGCGCAGGATGCGCCACTGCTGGTCGGTCAGGCCAAAGTGGTTCAGGATCGGGCGAAAGTGCGCCATCAGGCATTCACGGGCTTTTAAAAAGCGCTGGGGCAGGTTGCGGTACGTAATCCGGGGCTTCACGTTGAACTCCAATGTGCGTCTTGACTTACTAATATGTTAGTGATTAAACTACTAAAATGTTAGTAAATAATCCTGAAAATCGCCGCTTAACGGGTGACTGGGCATGATCGTCAGAGACCGGCCGTCCGGTTTCAAGATGTTCCTGCTGCTGCGCGGGTCCATCCTGCCGCGGATTTTGCCATCCTTGCTCGCCACCACCCTGATCGCCACCGTGGTCACCATGACCCATGGCGACCTGTTTGCGCTGAAGATCACGCTGACCACCATTCCCTTCAGCCTGATCGGCCTGCCGCTGGCGATTTTTCTGGGCTTTCGCAACAATGCCGCCTACGACCGGTTTTGGGAAGGGCGCAAGTTATGGGGCGAACTGGTGCACAAAAGCCGCAGCTGGTCGCGCCAGTGCCAGAGCTTGATTGCCGGCGAAGAGCCCGCCCACGCGCGCCTTGGCCTGACCGACACGCGGGTGCGCATGGTGTACCGCGCCATCGCGTTTGCCCATGCTTTGCGTGCCCATCTGCGCGACGCCAAAGCGGTGCCCGAGCTGCAAAACCTGCTGTTGCCCGCCGAATGGCAGCAGTTGGGCGCGTCCTCCAACAAGCCCGACTTTCTGATGCAGCAAATGGGTGCCGACCTGGGCCAGTGTCTGAAAGACGGCCGCATTGACGCCTGCCTGGCCGCCTCGCTCGACGACACCTTGTCGGCCCTGACCGCGGCGGCGGCGGGCTGCGAGCGCATCAAGGGCACGCCGATTCCGTTCTCGTACACCTTGCTGTTGCACCGCACCGCCTACCTGTATTGCTTTTTGCTGCCGTTCGGGCTGGTCGACACCATTGGCTTCATGACGCCGTTTGTGGTCGCCATCGTGGCCTACACCTTCTTTGGCCTGGATGCGCTGGGCGATGAGATCGAAGAGCCCTTTGGCATGGACGCCAACGACCTGCCGCTGGACGCGCTGTGCCGCGCCATCGAGATCAACCTGCGCGAATCGCTGGGCGACGACCCGATCCCCGCCCCGCTGGCGCCGGTTGATTTTTGTTTGACATAAAGAGAAAGAGAAAAATGCACGACGACCTGCAAGACCGTATCCGCCTGCCCGCCCTGCGCGAGCGGGTCACCAGCCCCGATGCGGCGGCCGCATGGATCAAGGACGGCATGACGATTGGCATGAGCGGCTTTACCCGCGCCGGTGACGCCAAGGTGGTGCCGATGGCGCTGGCCGAACGCGCGCGCAGCGAAAAGCTCAAGATCACGCTGATGACCGGCGCCTCGCTGGGCAGCGATGTCGACCGCACCCTGACCGAAGCCGGTGTGCTGGCGCGGCGCATTCCCTTCCAGGCCGACCCGGTGCTGCGCGGCGCCATCAACCGCGGCGAGGTGATGTATGTGGACCAGCATTTGTCGGAAACGGTCGAGCTGCTGCGCACCCAGCAGATCGCGCCCATCGACATCGCCATCATCGAAGCGGTGGCCATCACCGCCACCGGCGCCATCATCCCGACCACCTCGGTCGGCAACAGCGCCAGTTTTGCGATTCTGGCGAAGAAGGTGATTGTGGAGATCAACCTCACGCAGGCGCTGGAACTCGAAGGCCTGCACGACATCTTCATCCCCAAGCACCGCCCGCAGCGCGAACCCATGCCGCTGATGACGCCACAGGACCGCATCGGCACCACGGCCATCGAGATTTCGCCCGACAAGATCGTGGCCATCGTTATCACCGAAAAGCTCGATAGTTCTTCCACTATCCTGCCCGCGGATGCCGACACCGCCGCCATTGCGGCGCATCTGGTGGAATTCTTCAAGAAAGAAGTCGCGCAAGGGCGTTTGACCGAGAGCCTGCTGCCGATGCAAGCGGGTATCGGCACCATCGCCAACGCGGTGATGGAAGGCTTTATCGACAGCCCATTCCAGCACCTGACGATGTATTCCGAGGTACTGCAAGACTCGACCTTCGATTTGTTCGACGCCGGCAAGCTGGACTTTGCTTCGGGCTCCTCGATCACCTTGTCGTCGCAGAAAAGCGCCGAAGTGTTTGGCAACATCGGCCAGTACAAAGACCGCCTGGTACTGCGCCCGCAAGAGGTCAGCAACCACCCGGAAATCATCCGGCGCCTCGGCATCATCGCCATCAACACCGCGCTGGAAGCCGATATTTACGGCAACGTCAACTCCACCCATGTGCTGGGCACGCACATGATGAACGGCATTGGCGGTTCGGGCGACTTTGCGCGCAACGCCTACCTGTCGGTGTTTGCCACCAAGTCGATCGCCAAGGGCGGCAAGATATCAAGCATCGTGCCAATGGTCTCGCATGTGGACCACACCGAACATGACGTGGACATTATCGTCACCGAAATCGGACTGGCCGATTTGCGTGGCCTGGCCCCGCGCGAGCGCGCCGAAGTCATCATCGAGCAATGCGTGGCCCAACCCTACCGCGCAATGCTGCACGACTACGTGGCCCGCGCCCAGCAGCGCGGCGGCCACACGCCGCATATTCTGGAAGAAGCGCTGTCGTGGCACAGCCGCTACCGCGACACCGGTTCCATGCTGAGCAGCGCCGTGACGCCGGATATTGGTTCTTACGAGAAAAGCGTGGCGCTTTCCATTTAACCGCGCCGGCCTCGACGACGCAGGGGTGAGGCGCGTGGGGCGTGTCAAACTTGCGCCTTTGCGTGCATTTTTGATGACATCCCTTGAGCAACTGCGTGCCAGTCATTTGGCGGGCACTCGGCGCCTAACGCTGGCGTGTGGTTTAACCGAATTCCCGCGTGAGATTTTTGATCTGGCTGACACGCTGGAAATCCTCGACCTCTCCGGCAACGCGCTGTCGGCATTGCCTGCCGACCTGCCGCGGCTGCACCAGTTGCGCATCCTGTTTTGTTCCGACAACCAGTTCACCGAATTGCCGGCGGTGCTGGGGCAATGCGCACAGCTCAGCATGATTGGCTTCAAGGCGAACCAGATTCGCACCGTGCCGGGCGCCGCACTGCCACCCGCCTTGCGCTGGCTGATCC
>CAJAFJ010000469.1 GCA_903938955.1 uncultured beta proteobacterium
GCCCAGGCAATAACTTGGCTTTGCATGACTACCTTTTGTGCTTTTTTGACCGACAGCAACACATTTTCAAAAAGACGCAATTATTACCGAATTGAAATTCTCCATAGTCAAAAGCCTATGGAGTTTGGTGAGCAACTTAGCGGACGAATTGAAAGTTCATTTTATAAACCATCAGCCATGAAACCATAGCCGCCCCATTAAATGCCGTTCAGTGTGACACGCCATCCCGGCGTAACACCTTGGCAAAAGTCAGCCACAAAATGCGAAGGTCAAGTCCCAGGACTGGCGCTAGCCTCGGCAAGTACCATACCTGCAACTTCGCAAGTCAAGTCAAGCTCTTTCTTTGTAAGAGTCGGATGCACCAAAAACATGATCGAAGTTTCACCAAGCTCACGGGCAGACGGCATACGCTCTGTTGGACGCCAACCGGTGCCATCGAAAGCTTTCTCTAGGTAGACCTCAGAGCAAGAGCCTTGGTAGCAGGGTACGCCTTGGGCGCTGATAGCTTGCACAATCCGGTCGCGACTCCACCCCGTTGCGAGTTTCTCAGTTCGCACGTAGACGTAGCACTTGTAGTGCGCATGCTCACAGCCGCTACGTGAAGCACAGGCGGCGTTACACGCGCCCGCGTTGCAACCGAACGCAGGCACTCGCGCTGCCGCATGTTGGCGACAAGCAGCCCAAATGAATTGCGCATTCTCCGTGCGCTTGGCAGTCCAGTCCTGCATACGGCGTAATTGAATACGTCCAATAGCCGCCTGCATCTCCAGCATGCGCCAGTTGGTGCCAAAACTTTCGTGCACCCAGCGAAACCCTGGAGGGTGCTCCCGTTCGTACACCGCTTCATAACTCTTGCCATGGTCTTTGTATGACCACATAGCGCGCCAAAGGGCTTCGTCGTTAGTGGTAACCATGCCACCCTCACCGCCGGTGCTCATTATTTTGTCTTGGCAAAAACTCCAGGCGCCCGCGTGTCCGATCGATCCCACGCAGCGGCCTTTATACCGAGCGCCATGCGCTTGCGCACAATCTTCAATCACCTTAAAGCCATGTTGGTCTGCTTGCGCCATGATCGGATCCATATCGCAGGGCCAACCGGCCAGGTGCACGCAGATCACAGCCTTGGTCCGGTGGGTGACCACTTTTGCAATGGTGGCTGCCGATATATTGCCGCTGTCCAACTCCACATCAGCAAACACGGGGACTGCTCCAGCATTGACCACGCAAGAAATACTTGCAATAAAGGTACGCGGCGTCACCACCACCTCATCACCAGGTCCAATGCCCATTGCTTGCAACGCCACATCCAGCGCAAGCGTGCCATTGGCCAGCGCCACGGCATGCGCCGTGCCACACCAAGCGGCAAATTCTTTTTCAAAGTTGCGGGTCTCGGTGCCCGTCCAGTAGTTCACCTTGTTGGACATCACCACGCGGTGCACCGCATCGGCCTCTTCGGGGGTGAAACTGGGCCAGGGGGAAAAGGGAGTATTCAGCATCTTGTCTCTTCAGTTTTTGATCAAAGGCCGCGCCGGATTACCCACCACCGTCACGCCCGGTGGCACGCTCTTGGTCACCACCGCGCCCATGCCCACCACCGCGCCACGGCCAATGACCAAAGGTGCGCCGTGCTGGCCCTGTTTAATCACGGCACCCGTGCCAATGTAGGCATGGTCTTCAATGTGCACATTGCCGTTGCACATCACGCCCGGGGCAAAAGTCACAAAGTCGCCCACCACACAGTCGTGCGCCACATAGCTGTAAATGTTGGCGTGGAAATGCTGGCCAATGCGGATGTTGCTGGTCAGCGTGACAAAGGGGCACAACACCGCGCCCTCGCCCAGCTGCACCTCGTCGAGCTGCACCACATTGGCCGCCCGCACCTCAAAAAACTGCACCGCATCGGCCGCGCAGCGCTGCACCAACTGCTCGCGCACGCGGCTGTTGGCAATGGCCACATTCATGTGTCGGCTGCTGGCGGGCTCGCTCAGCCACTGTGCATAAGTCAGCACCCGCTGACCGTTGACCACAGGCGCTGGCGGGTGGTCGTCTACAAACACCAAATCGGCATCGCCCGCCGCCAAAGCGTCCTGCAGCTGATGGCGCACCAAAGGCAAAACCTCTCGGCCATAACCGCTGGCCCCAAAAATAGC
>CAJAFJ010000470.1 GCA_903938955.1 uncultured beta proteobacterium
CTTGGCGTGGTGTGGCGTGTGCGGCGACTGGAAGGCGAGGTAGGTGAAGAAAGGTTTGTCTGGCGCGCTGGCGCGGTTTTCGGCAATCCAGGCGATGGCGCGGCTGGTGTAGTCGTCGGGGGCAAAGTAGCCTTCTGGATATCCGTCCACCTGCGCGAGCTGGTTGCCTTCGAGCATGCGGTCGGGCTGGTAGTAGCTGGTTTCTGCGCCCATGAAGCCGTAGAAGCGGTCAAAGCCGCGTTGCAAAGGCCAGCCGCTGTTGTCGGCGGCGCTGTGGAGGTTGCGGTCGTAGGTGTTGTGCCACTTGCCCAGGGCCATGGTGGACCAGCCCTGTTCGCGCAACAGCTCGGGGATCAGCGGCGCGTCCTTGGATATCTCGCCCCGGTAGCCCGGATAGCCCGGGTCGTTGTGCGTGAGCCAGCCACAGCCCACGCTGTGCGGATTTTTGCCCGTCAGCAAGGCTGCACGGGCTGGCGTGCACATGGGCACGGTGGTGTAGTTGGTGTAGCGCAGGCCGCCTGCCGCCAGGCGGTCGATGTTCGGCGTCTGAATTTCGCCACCGTAACAACCGAAGTCGGAGAAGCCCAGGTCGTCAAGCAGGATCACGATGATGTTGGGACTGCCCTGCGGCGCACCCAAACGGGGTGTCCAACCCGGCGTGGACTCAGGGAGGGTGCGGCCCATGTGCCCAGAAAAATCGGCGCCCGGGTCGGCGACTTTCAATAATTGCGAGTCTTTGGAGGGCATATAGATACCTTGTGCATGGCCAGGGCACCCGGACGCCCCAGGTTCCCATCGATAGATTGGATGGCCATCTTATGGGGCCTGGTTTTTCCAGACTGTCAAAACACGGACAAATACGTGCTTTTGTGTCTTTGGCTTACCTCATGAGCCACATTGGGTTAGACGAACTCATGCGTATCGTCACCTGTTTTCACCTTCGCGCATCGCCACAAGCAATTCATTTTTTCTCGCCCCGCACAACAATGTGCGGGAACCATGTCTTAGTTTGCGGGATAGTTACCTTTGCCTAGTGGAGCAGTGCAAAGCGAATCGAAGCGGCATAACGTGTGCGTAGTTCAGGTAATTCGCGACTAGACCTTCATCGTGACCCAAATGATTGATTCTCGCTTCGGGATGGCGGGTCCCAGGGTAGTGAAGTTGTCGTGACCTGCGCCCCAAAACATGAAAACGATGATGCGATTGCTCGACAAATAGGCTGCAATGCTTGCCCAAATAAAGGACCAAGCAAATGATCGTGAAATTTGGTTGAGTGAACTAATTGCCCAAGCGCCTGGTCAAGCTCTGATTGCCAATGAATGTTCAGGAGTAGCTCGATAGTTAAAGGCAGCGCCCGCTTTAACCCTGATCGGGACGTCGCAGGTGATGTCATGGATAAGAGTTATTTATTACCCTGCGCATCTCTAAACCAGTCATTCGCAAACGTCGGCTGCTGGCCCAGACTTGCCGCAAGACAGGGTGTTGCGGCTGTCTGCATGCGCTGCACCACCGCCACCCAAGGCAGCGCTGCGACCGTCGGCAATGGGTCGCCTGCCGCCATAGGCCAAGCCCCGTCCGCGTCTTAATCCCCAGCCCGCCAGTAGAAAATACCCCCCTATGGCAAAAAAAGACCCGCACCGCGACCGCGTCAGCGAAACCCC
>CAJAFJ010000471.1 GCA_903938955.1 uncultured beta proteobacterium
AAAAGAGTTCGATTTGCTCTTTACGCTCAGCCACCCATGCCTTGACAATTTTGCTGTGATGCACCCGTACGTTGTCCAAAATCAGGAATACCTTCTTGCCGGCATCCCGGCGCGCGTCAAGGTACTTGTCGCCTCATTCATGCAGCCAACTGCTGAATAGGGTTGTCGTCCGAATGCTGCCGGATGACGGAGTCGCGCTCGGGGTTGAGAGTGACGGCGCCGATGGGCGACCAGTCACGTGTTTTCCCTGACCACCTGGCCGGATTAAGCGCACGCGACTTTGTGTACAGCGTGTGACGGGCGGCCAGGATGGCGTGATCTTGCCCCGCATGGCGCTGCGCCGGACTCACGTACCGGATGCCGCTGTGCCGATGCTCAACGTTGTACCAATGCACGAAGCCAGCAGCCCAGGTGCGTGCTGCATCGAGATCGGTGAAGCCCTTGGCGGGGAACTCGGGTCGGTACTTGGCGGTGCGAAACAGTGACTCGGCGTAGGCGTTGTCGTCGCTCACCCGAGGCCGCGAATACGAGGGCTTCACGCCCAGCCAGTTCAGCATGGCCAGCACGGTCGTCGCCTTGAGCGTGGAGCCGTTGTCGCCATGCAATACCGGTTTGACAGGGAGGGCAGCAATACCCTCGGCCAGCGCTGTGCGTCGCACCAGGTGAATCGCGTGGTCAGAGTGATCGCTGTCGTGCACCTCCCAGCCCACGATCTTGCGGCTGTACAGATCCAGGATCAGGTACAGGTGAAACCAGCGCCCCATCACGGTGGCTGGCAGGTAGGTCATGTCCCAGCACCAGACCTGACGCACGGTGCTGGCGATATGCGTGGTGGGTGGTCGTACCGCTTTGGGCGCTTTGGCGCGTCCACGGTGAGCAGTTTGCCCTTGTGCCCGCAGCACACGGGTGAAGCTGGACTCGCTGGCCAGGTAGACGCCCTCGTCGGCCAGCATGGGAACGATGCGCGCCGGCGGCACGGCACAAAAGCGCGGCTCGTTGGCCACGTCCAGCAAGCGCGTGCGCTCCTGCTCGCTCAGCGCATGGCTGGGTGTTGGGCGCACCGCCTGCGGCCTGCCATCGCCCTTTGCGAGGCCCGCGTGCGCCTTCCAGCGCTGCAGGGTGCGTTCGTCAATGCCCGCAATTTCGCAGGCCAAGCGCAACCGGGCGCCAGCGCTGTGAGCGGTCTCAATGTTATCGGCCAGACTACGGCGATCTTCGATGAGGATCATGCGTCCTCGCCTCTGTTGAAGATCGCCGTGACTTTTTTTGACAGAACCAGCAGGGCTGCTGTTTCGGCCAGGGCGCGGTCTTTACGCAGCAGCTCACGTTCGAGCTCCTTGATGCGCACTCTGTCTTTGCGGGTGGCCTGTGGACTGGCCCTGGCATCCTGCGGATCGTTCAGTGCGGCAGCAGCGCTTGTGCACCATTTCTCCAACTCGGCCGGGTAGATGCCTTGCTCGCGGCACCAGGCGCTCTTGCCGGCCTCGGGCATCGCCGCCGTGGTGATCACGGCCTGCAAGCGCGCCGCCGCAGTCCATGCCCGCCCTCGGGCGGGCATGGACTGAACATCATCGCGCCAGCGCTGTAGTGTTCCTGTTCCCACGCCAAC
>CAJAFJ010000472.1 GCA_903938955.1 uncultured beta proteobacterium
ATCAAACGGGTCGAACCGCTGGGCGGCGCCAAATATGTGGAATTTGTCACGCAGGCTGACCCTAAAACCATGCCGTTTGTGGGCTCCCGGGTGCTGGAGTGGCCGTATGTGGAAGGCTTGCGCATGGACGAGGCCATGAATCCGCTGACTTTGCTGAGCTTTGGCATGTATGGCGAGGTGCTGCCCAACCAGAGCGGCGCGCCGGTGCGGTTGGTCGTGCCGTGGAAATACGGGTTTAAAAGCGGCAAGAGCCTGGTCAAAATTCGTTTCACCGACAAACAACCCGCCACAGCCTGGAACAAGGCGGCCGCCAGCGAATATGGCTTTTTCTCCAATGTGAATCCCAACGTGGACCACCCGCGCTGGAGTCAGGCCACTGAGCGGCGCATTGGTGAAGACGGCTTGTTTGCCAAAAAACGCAAAACGCTGATGTTCAACGGCTACGAGGCGCAAGTGGGGCAGATGTACGCGGGCATGGACCTGAAGAAGTTTTTTTGATGGTGCAGGTTAAGACCCTGCTGCTGCACCGTTTTGCCAAACCTGTCGTGTTTGGCTTGGCACTGCTGCCATTTTTCTGGCTGCTTTACGCCGCCATGAACAACCAGTTGGGCGCTAATCCGGCTGAAGCCCTGATTCGTGCCACGGGTGACTGGACCTTGCGATTTTTATGCCTCGTCTTGGCCGTGACGCCGCTGCGCGTGATCACCCACACGCCGGCACTGGCCCGCTTTCGGCGCATGCTGGGGCTGTTTGTCTACTTTTATGTCACGCTCCACCTGCTGAGTTACAGCGGATTTGACATGGGGTTTGACGTGCCGGACATCGCCCGGGACATCGCCAAACGTCCGTTTATTCTGGTGGGTTTTACCGCTTTTTTATTACTTACCTTGCTGGCGCTGACCTCGTTTAACCGGGCGATCAAACTCATGGGCGGCAAGCGCTGGCAGTTGCTGCACAAGTTGATCTATGCGGTGGCCGGTTTGGCGGTGTTGCATTTTTTCTGGATGCGCGCCGGTAAAAACAACTTTGCCGAAGTCGCCGTGTATGCGGCGATTCTGGGCGTGTTACTGGGCTGGCGTGTTCTTCAAGCGATAAAGAAAAACAGGCACTAGCGCGTTTTAGCGTGGCACCAGCGTCTCTTGACGCATCTGATCTTCAATCGTTTCACGTTGGCGAATCACGTGGGTTTGCATGCCATCGACCAGAATCTCGGTCGCGCGACCGCGTGAGTTGTAGTTGCTGGCCATGCTCATGCAATAAGCGCCCGCCGACAACACCGCCAGCACATCTCCCTGTTGCACGGTTAAAGCGCGGTCATGGCCAATCCAGTCACCACTCTCGCAGACCGGACCCACCACATCGTAGGTTTTGGGCGTAGCCAGGCGGGGGACCAGCGGTACGATTTGGTGATGGGCCTGGTACATGGCTGGGCGCGGCAGGTCGTTCATGGCCGCATCGATGATGCAAAAATTCTTTTGCTCGCCGGGCTTCAGGTACAGCACCTCTGACAGGCAGACGCCGGCATTGCCCACCAGCGAGCGGCCCGGCTCAATCATTAGTTGACGTTGGCCAAAGCCACGCGCATCCAGTTTGGCCAGCATTTTTTGCCAGAGCACATCGGCTGCCGGGGGCGTGTCGCCGTTGTAGTTGATGCCCAGGCCGCCACCGAAATCAATGTGGTGAATCGGAACGCCTGCTGCCTCAATCGCCTGCACCAGGTCCAGCATGCGGTCTACCGTGTCCAGGTACGGTTCGACCTCGGTGATTTGCGAGCCTATATGGCAATCAATCCCCCGCACCTGAATGCCTGGCAAGGCGGCGGCACGCTGGTAGGTTTGCACCACGCGGTCATGGGCCACACCAAATTTGCTGCCCTTGAGTCCGGTCGAAATATAGGGGTGGGTTTTGGGGTCCACATTGGGGTTGACGCGAACGCTCACGGGTGCCACCACGTTCATGGCAGTGGCTACTTCGCTCAAAACCTCCAGTTCGGCTTCGCTCTCGACGTTAAAGCAGCCAATGCCGACTTCCAGGGCGTGTCGCATGTCAGCGCGGGTCTTGCCCACGCCCGAAAAAATAATCTTTTCGGGCCGTCCGCCAGCCGCTAGGGCACGTTGCATTTCTCCGCCAGAGACTACGTCAAAACCGCAACCGGCCTCGGCAAATACCTGAATCACGCCCAGCGCTGAATTGGCTTTCATGGCGTAACAAATTTGAACGTCGCGCCCGGCAAAGCCGCGCTGGTAAGCCGCCAGCGCCGACAACATGGCCCCTTTGGAATACACGAACAGGGGGGTGCCGTGTGCTGCGGCCAAGTCGCTGAGCCGGGCTTCTTCAAAGAAAAGTTTATTGCCCCGGTAGGCAAGATGGGGCTGGCCGGGAAGGTTGCTGGTGGTCATTGAGGATCAGGATGGTGGTGTTTTACTGGGCCGGGCTGGCTTCAATTTGAGGGGCTGGCGCTGTCTTGGGCGCTTTGAAGGGTTGCAGTGTTTCGGGCAAGGTGGCACGCCGGGCGGCGGCCGGTTCCGAGGGTAAGTACAGCGGACCTTGCTGCCCGCAGGCCGACAGGCTCACCGCACTGGCACCAAGGACAAGGGTACTGACTAGAATTTGACCAAATTTAAACATGGTGAAATTGTATGACCGACTCTGAATTCATGGACCAGGCAGAAATTCTGCTCAAAGCTGTCGAAGCCAGTTGTGATCGCATCAACGATGCGGACTTGGCCGATATCGACAACCAGCGCACCGG
>CAJAFJ010000473.1 GCA_903938955.1 uncultured beta proteobacterium
AAACCAGACTTAGTCCGCGCACAACACCCACGTCGCCCCAAGGTCACCACCACATTGGCAACGGTGATGCGCTCCAGACACTCGCCCACGCTACCCTGATGCTCGGACACCACCCCCAACTCACCTTCATTCACGATCAATACATCCACCAGCGCCAGCAACTCAGCCGACAAACGCTGCGCTGGTGCTGCATTCAGCACTACCTTGACACCCTGAACTCGGGCCGCTTTGGCATAGGCCAACACGGTGTCCATCGGGATTTCGAGTTGCAACAGCACATGGCTAAACCCGTCCAGCGACGGCAAATCAGTAGCGCGCAAAGCCAGGTTGGCACCCGGGGCTACCGTGATCGCGTTTTCCGCATCGTCCGAGACGCAAATAAAAGCCGTGCCAGTGGCCTGGTCCTTGACCCGCACCAGATGCAGCTGCACGCCAGCCCCTTGCAAAGAAGCTTCCAGCGGCGCGGCAAACGCATCGTCACCCAGCGCCAACAGCATGTGCGTGTCGACCCCGCCCGCGCGGGCACACGCCACGGCCTGGTTGGCACCCTTGCCGCCCGGAAAAGTCTTGAAATCCCGCCCCAGCACGGTTTCACCCGGCGCCGGAATATGGGGCGCACGAACCACAAAATCGAGATTGGCAGAACCGGCAACCAGCAGCATGGCGTGTCTCCTGTTTAAAAATGTGACGCAAGAACGAATGGGCTCGCACTGATAAAGTCAACGTAATCGGAGATTTTATGAAGCACATCATTGCAGGTTTATTGTCATTTGCAGCCATCGGCGCGCAGGCCCAAACCGGACCGATCAAGATCGGCGAAATCAACAGCTACTCCAGCATGCCGCAGTTCACCACGCCTTACCGCCAGGGCTGGCAACTGGCGCTGGACGAGGTGAATGCAAGCGGCGGCCTGCTGGGCCGCCAAGTGGTGGTGATCGCCCGCGATGACGGTGGCCGCCCCGAAGAAGCCCTGCGCCACGCGCTGGAACTCACTTCACTCGAAAAAGTGGATGTGCTGGCCGGCGGATTCCTGTCTAACGTGGGCCTGGCACTGGCGGATTACGCCACCAAAAACAAACGTCTGTACGTGGCCAGCGAGCCCTTGACCGACGCCATCGTGTGGGAAAAAGGCAACCGCTACACCTTCCGCCTGCGCCCCAGCACCTACATGCAGGCCGCCATGCTGGTCGAAGAAGCGGCCAAGCTGCCCGCCAAACGCTGGGCCACGCTGGCCCCCAATTACGAGTACGGCCAAAGCGCCGTGGCCAGTTTCAAGACCCTGCTGAAAGCCAAACGGCCCGATGTGGAGTTTGTTGCCGAGCAGTGGCCCGCCCTGGGCAAACTCGAAGCGGGCAGCACCCTGCAGGCGCTGATGCAGGCCAAGCCCGAGGCTATTTTCAACGTCACCTTTGGCGCCGATTTGGCCAAGCTGGTGCGTGAGGGCAACCAGCGCAACATCTTCCCTAAAACCCCGGTGGTCTCGATGCTCTCAGGTGAACCGGAATACCTCGATGTGTTGAAGGACGAAACCCCGCGCGGCTGGATCGTCACCGGCTATCCGTGGGACCAGATTGACACCCGCGAGCACGCCGCGTTTGCGGCCAACTATTACAAAAAATTCAATGACAACCCCAAGGTCGGCTCGGTCGTTGGCTACGCCACGCTGCAGGCGATTTTTGCCGCCATCAAGAAGGCCAAAAGCACGGACAACGAAAAACTGGTCATCGCCATGCGCGGCCTCAAATTCAGCACGCCGTTCGGGTCAGCCGAGTTTCGCGCCCTGGATCAGCAATCTACGTTGGGTGCGTTTGTCGGCAAGCTCGACCAGCGCGGAGGCAAGGGCACGATGGTGCAGTGGCGCTATGCCGACGGCAAGGCCTACATGCCCTCCGACGAGGTTGTGACCTCGCGCCGACCCGCCGCAGCCATGAAATAGATTCTTCGTTGGCCTGAAGGATCGACCTAATTCAGCGTGAATGCTGCGGACTCAATCAGGCCGCGTTTGCCGATGAAGGCACTTTGTTTGACCCGCGCAGCGCATCCAGCGACTGGGCCAATCCCGCTTCGACAGCCCAGGGTTCGCCGCCCCAGCGCGCCGCCAGCAGCTCGGCGCACAGCACCGAAAAGCTCATGCCGCGTGAGCCCATGCCAGCACATATCCACAGGCTGGGCTGCTCTTCTTTTGTCAGCGGCCCGACCAGAGGCAGGCGGTCAGGCGTGACGCAGCGGGTGCTTTTCCAGGCCTGGATCGGGCCTTGTTCAAATTGAGATGCCAGCACCTGAGCGAGTTGGGGAATCAATTTCTTTAACCGGCCCAGGTTGGCTGCGTGGTTCATTTCATCAGCGAGAGGCGGTTTGCTCTCGGTCTGGTAGCTCGATCCAATAAACCAGGCCATGCCCCCCTCAGTCGGCACAAGGGGCACCACGCTGCCCGCACCGTTGACCGGAAAAGGTGGGAAAGAAACATCGGGTGCGCTCGTGTGCAGGGCCCAGGACAATTGCCCTAATAAACCCTGTATGCCCGTCAATTGCTTGACGCCAATGCCCAGTTCGGGCCGCTCCAGTTTCAGCTGCTCAATCAAGGGCCGGGCGCCACTGGCGTTGGCGAAAACGACTCGGTTGGCGCGTGCTATCTCCTGACCGCTGGCGTCCAGCAGCGTCCATTCAGAACCGCACTGGCGCACGGCAGCGACCTGCGTGTTGCCCTGAAATGTGACGCCAGGTTGCGTCAGCCAGGCCCGTACCAGTTGCGCTGGTTTGAGCCAGGCTGTTTTTGCGTGCCAGATGGCGGGGTCATCGCTTGCGATGCCGTGCTGCCAAGTGGCGCCGATCCGCTGGCTGGCGGCAGCCGGTGTTGATGGGCGTGACCAGTCCAGTGCCTGCGTGGCACCCTGTGGCGGCAGGCCTTGGGTGCCATCCACCCGGTGCTCCAACGTGCCGGTGGCATCCCAATCCTGTCCTTGGTTGAGCAGGCTGCGGGCTTGTTGCAGCATCAGGCGCACACCCGCACGCGACAGGCGCGACAGCGGGCAGTCGTCCGATGACACATGTGGCACCACCAAACCGACGGGCAGGCCTGACGCCCCCGCCGCAGGGGCCTCGCCCTGGTCAAGCACCTGAACTTGCCAGCCGCGCCCGGCCAGTGCCGCCGCCACACTGGCGCCCGCCAGTCCGGCTCCGATCACCACGCAAGTGCCTGGCGTGGCGGTCTGGCCCAGCGACGGTTCCCGGGTATTTTTGATCTGCCAGCGGGGGTTGAACTGACCCTGCAGTGCGCTGGCCTCTGACGTCTCGGTACTGCTTTGAAATTCAAAACCACACTGCGTTAAATCGGCGCGCAGACCTTGGGCCGCAAGTGGGCCCGCGAAGCTGGTGCCACGCCGACAGCAGCGCGCCAGGGCCTTGGCAGTCCAGACATCCCAGTGCGGGATGTCAGTGCCCTGCGGCAGGTCCACATTCAGGTAAACCGAATCCGCGACAAAAGACTGTTCCCGCAACAGGGCGGTCACTTGGCCGATACACAGCGTCAGCCGCACCCGGCCACCCGCCAGTGTGAAGCGGTGAAAGCCGGGCAACAGCCCCCACCAGTGATCCGCCAACGTTTGGGCCAGCGTCCGTAATTCGGGGAAAGGCGCCGCGCGGGTCAACAAATCCTCCAACGCAAGGGGCGCAGGAGCCAGGGCAACATAGTGAAGATGGCGCGGCCGCGCCGGGTCCATGTTCCAGGCGTTCCAGGTGATTAAAAAATCCAACCCGGTGCCGAAATGGGTATCCAGAATGCGCCAGGCAGGCTGATCAGCCCAAGCCTGAGGCACATCACATCCTTGCAGCAAAGAGGATGTGGGTAAATCAGTCATTCAATGCGCGCTTCAGGCGCTGGGCGGTGTGTAGCCTTGTGCTGCATCGGCGCCATCGCCAAAAAAATGGTTTTCCATTTGACGTGCCAGGTATTGGCGAGCCCGGGCATCGGCCAGGTTCAGCCGGTTTTCATTGACCAGCATGGTCTGGTGCTTCAGCCAGGCGGCCCAGGCTTCCTTGCTCACGCTTTCCCAGAGACGCTTGCCTAGTTCGCCGGGGTAGGGCGCGAAGTCCATGCCTTCAGCCTCTTTGCCGAGTTTGATGCAATTCACAGTGCGTGCCATTTGAAGCCTTTTTGAAATCTAGTAAAAGGCGTCACTTTAGCAAGCTTTCAGAGGCCGACCTTTTGACAGGGGAAAGCGGTCAGAAGCGAGTCACCCTTTCCCTGAAGTAAAATACAGGCTATGGCAAAAGCAGACACTAAAACGAAAATGTTGGCCGACGGCCTTCGTTACAAATCCAAAGTATCGGGTTCGCCCTTTACGGCGGCCACCTCATTCGGGGCCGCGACCATGTCGTGTTTCCTCTGCGGCAAACACCGTGCGCGCTCCCAGATGGTGACGCGCAAAATTCTCGGCAAATCTCAGGCCGTGTGCTCACCCTCCTGCAAAGAGGCTGACGCCGCTGCCAGCTAAACAATGACTGCGCAGGTTTGGATGGGCGGATTGCTCCGTCAGCCCCGCCGTGTTTTTGCACTTCTTAGCCTAGCTTGCATTGGCATGCTGGCTTTTGGCATGTACTTGCAGCACGTGGTGGGCTTGGTGCCGTGTCCGATGTGCATCGTTCAGCGTTACGCGCTGGTTCTGGTTGTACTGATTGCCGGACTGACAGCATTGAGCCGCAAAAAAGGCGTGCATCTGGGTGGCGCGGTCCTGTTGCTGCTCACGGCGGGCTTTGGTGGTTTTGTTGCCGCCCGACAAAGCTGGTTGCAGTGGTATCCGCCTGAGGTGGTCAGTTGCGGTCGTGATTTTTACGGAATGATCGAAACCTTCCCCTTGCAGCGCGCCTTGCCCATGATTTTCAAAGGTGGTGGCGATTGCACCGTGATAGATTGGACATTTCTGGGCGGCTCCATCGCTAACTGGTCATTTATCGTCTTTAGCGGCATTGCCGTGTTGGCTCTGGCGCTGATCTGGCAACAGATCAAACGCCGTTAAGCCAAACCCCCTTTACAAAATAGCACCGCCCGGGTGCTCCCCGCGCTCATAAACCACATGGGCGCGGCCCACCAGCAAGTTATCCAGCGTGCCAATATTGGTCAAGTCCTTGTTGGCATAGGGCAGTTTGTGCAGCACGTAGCGCATGGCATTGAGCCGTGCCCGTTTCTTACAGTCTGATTTGATCACCGTCCAGGGGGCATCGGCGGTGTCGGTTTCAAAGAACATGGCTTCCTTGGCCTTGGTGTATTCATTCCATTTGTCCAGCGACGCAAGGTCAATCGGGCTGAGTTTCCATTGTTTCAAGGGGTGCAGTTCCCGCTCCTTGAAGCGGCGGCGCTGCTCTTTGGCGCTGACCGAGAACCAAAACTTGATCAGATGCACGCCACTGCTCACCAATTGGCGCTCAAACAGCGGTGCCTGGCGGATGAATTCCTGGTATTCCTTCTCACTGCAAAAACCCATGACCCGCTCCACACCGGCCCGGTTGTACCAGGAGCGGTCGAACATGACGATCTCACCCGCCGTGGGCAGGTGCTGCACGTAACGCTGAAAATACCATTGGCCGCGTTCGGTGTCGGTCGGTTTCTCCAAGGCCACCAAGCGGGCGCCACGCGGGTTCAAGTGCTCCATGAAGCGCTTGATGGCGCCGCCTTTGCCCGCTGCGTCGCGGCCTTCAAACAAAATAACGATACGCTGCCCGGTTTCCTTGGCCCAGTTTTGCAGCTTGAGCAATTCAACCTGCAGCTGGTATTTTTGCGACTCGTAGCGCTTGCGCGACATCAGGTTCTTGTACGGGTAAGCGCCGGTGCGCCAGCCGCCCGCCAGTTCTTCATCGGGCTTGTTCGCTCTTTTGCTGGTCAGCAGGGTGCCGTCCATCAGCAGGTGGCGAATTGCGGCCACATCGTCAGGTGAGCTGCCTTCCAGCAAGGTCTTGAACGCTGCCGCTTTGTCTTTGGCGTGCGCCAGGATGTCCAGCAGCGCAGTCTGTTGCGCGCCTTGGGCGGCATCGAGTTGTTCGTGGGCCACTCGTTTGGCAATGCCTTTGACGGTTTTGGCACCGCTGGTGTCGCCCTGAGCAGCCCGCCGCGGAGCCTGCGCTGCGGTTTTACGTGCGGCGGGGGCGGCGCGCTTGACGACGGGTTTGACGGTCTTTTTTGTCTGAGCCGCGCTGGCAGGCGCGACTGCGGCGGCGTCCTTGCTGGCGGCCAGTGGGGTAGTGCTTGTTTTATCGGTCATGAAAAAACTCTTTTAAAGTGACCAATCACTATATACCTCTGACCCACCGGTCAGCGCAAAAGCAGCGTTTTAAAGCGCCAGCGTGTCCAGCATGTCGTAGCTTCTTTTTAGCCACAGTTTGACGCGCTGGCGCTCCAGCAGACCTAACGCTTCGGGGCCTGAGCGGTCGTTGATAGCGGCCCAGAAGCTGGTGTTCTGGCGGTCAATCTTGCGCATGCTGGCTTCGTGCAATTGGCCCAAAGTGATGACACTGGCGCCCAGCGACACGGCTTTTTCCAGCGCCTGTGACTCTTCCAATTGCGAGAAATCCGTGCCACGGCCCTGGTTTTTGACCACGATGTAGTTGGGGCCGTCTTCAAACGTGTTGATCAAGCGACCCAGCAAGTCGACCGAATCTTTGCCTGCATCGGCGACATGCCAGAAGTTGACGGGAATACCCAACTCTTTCATCACCGAAAACAAATCCGAGTCCTTGATCCAGCGCGTCAGGGGCGCGGCGGTTTGTGCGGCCAGGTCCACGATGACACTTTTTTGCTCGCTGCCCACGGATTGATCTTCAAACACCAGCGCCAAACGATCCAGGCCTTCGTAGCTGTCCACGATGACGGGCGATGCAAAGTCAGCGTAAAAACGTGTGAAGGACGTGTGCGAGCGGTCGGTATCAAAGCCGGTAAACGGACGGCCCTTGTCGATGAAATACTGGGCCAGAAGTCTGGAGACGACTGATTTGCCCACGCCGCCTTTTTCGCCGCCAATGAAATTAAGTGAGTTCATGTGTTGTTATGAAAGTGAAAAATGATGAAGCCAAGCCAAATGGCTCGCTGTTGCAGTGATGCAAGAAACGTGCTCAGGCCAGTTTTTTGACCAGCACCTGGCTCTTGCGATCCCAGTTGTATTTGCGCTTGCGCGCCTCGGGCAGCCACTCGGGGTCGACCAGCACGAAGCCGCGCTTGAGAAACCAGTGGGTGGTGCGGGTCGTCAGCACAAAAATACTGTCCAGACCCGCCGCTTTGGCGCGGTGTTCAACCCGTTTCAAGACCCGCTCGCCATCGCCCTGACCCTGTACCTGGGGTGACACGGTCAGCGCGGCCATCTCGGCGGTGCGTGCTTCGGGGTAAGAGTAGAGGGCGGCGCAGGCAAAGATCACGCCGTCGTGCTCAATCACCGTGTACAGACCGACATCGCGCTCGATTTCGGTGCGGCTGCGCTTGACCAGCGTGCCGTCTTTCTCAAACGGCTCAATCAGTTGCAGGATGCCGCCCACATCGTCCACCGTCGCTTCGCGCAGGCTTTCGAGCTTTTCGTCCACCACCATGGTGCCGATGCCGTCATGCACATAAACCTCCAGCAGGATCGAGCCATCTACCGCAAACGGGATGATGTGGCTGCGCTCCACGCCGTTTTTGCAGGCCTTGACGCAATGCTGCAGGTAAAACGCGGTGTCAGTCGGCTGGTTGGCGGCGGGTAACTGGGTCAGCAGCTTTTCGGCCAAGGCCAACGGCAGTTCGGTGTCAATCGGGTTTTCATCGCTCTCGGGTTGGTCGGGGTGAATGCGGATGCCGGGCACCTCGGTCACAAAAATCAGTTTGTCCGCCTGCAAGGCCATCGCGACCGAGGTGGCGACCTCTTCCATCGTCAGGTTAAAAGCCTCGCCGGTGGGCGAAAAACCAAACGGCGACAGCAACACCATCGCACCAAAATCCAGCGTGCGCAAAATGCCCGCCGTGTCCACCTTGCGCACTAGGCCGGAGTGCTGAAAATCCACCCCATCCACAATGCCGACCGGGCGCGCCGTGAGAAAGTTACCCGAAATCACCCGCACAGTGGACCCCGCCATCGGCGTATTGGGCAGGCCCTGGCTAAAGGCGGCTTCAATCTCGTAACGCAGTTGGCCCGCAGCTTCCTGCGCACAGTCCAGCGCCACCTCGTCCGTGATGCGAATGCCTTTGGCATAACGCGGCGTATGCCCTTTGGCCTTGAGCTGCTCATTCACCTGCGGCCGAAAGCCATGCACCAGCACCACTTTGACGCCCATGCTCTGGATCATGGCCAAGTCTTGCGCCAGATGCGCCAACTTGCCCGCGGCAATCGCCTCACCGGCAATGCCCACCACAAAAGTCTGGTTGCGAAATTTATGGATGTACGGCGCCACCGAACGAAACCAGGGCACAAAGGTGAAATTGAAAACAGAAGACATGGGTTCAGAAATAATGCTTGCGGGGATAATTGCGGACCGTCACCCCGGACTTGAAGTCCGGCGCCCTTGACAAAGCCCAATCTATTGATTTTGACCGAAGTTTCCCCCTTGTCTTCCATTCCTTTAAAAATCGAATTCCCCGAATCCCTGCCGGTCTCCGCCAAACGCGAAGAGATCATGGCGGCGCTGGACCAGCATCAGGTCATCATCGTTTGCGGCGAAACCGGCTCCGGCAAAACCACCCAGCTGCCTAAAATTGCGCTGGCCATGGGGCGCGGCAAGCTGAATTACCCGACCACCAACAAGGATGGCTCGCCTGCGCCCAGGGGCAAGCTCATCGGCCACACGCAGCCTCGCCGTATTGC
>CAJAFJ010000474.1 GCA_903938955.1 uncultured beta proteobacterium
CACACGCCGTCGGCAAACGCGTTCAGGCGTTTCAGACTGATGCTGGGCGGGCCGTCGTCGTCAAACACCGACATGGTGGGCGGCTGGTTGTCGTCTTCGGTCAGGGCCACAATGGCTTCCAGCGCCCCGTTGAGCCACTTGACGGCTTCCTTGTCGCGCGGGGCGGCCCATTCTTCGGGCCAGGCCTCTACTGCAAACATAAAGCCCAGCGCCCACACTTGGCCGAAGGCCGGCACTTCTTCGTCGCCCATGTCGGCGCGTTCTTCGTCGGTCATGGCGGCAATGGCGCCGCGCACGTCCATCACTTCGGGCTGGTAGGCGGCTTCATCGTCCAGGCCATTGACTTCTGCCTTGAGGGACTCGGTGACTTCGTTCCAGCGGCGTTGCCACAGTTCCATAAACCGCTGTCGCTGGGCGGCATCGGCAAACGAGCCGTCTTCGTCAGCACCGGGTGTGCCGCTGGTGACGGTGCCATCATCCAGGCCAATGGCCAGCAGCACGGGCAGGTATTCGTCAGGGGCGATGGGGCGGCGGCAGCAAATAAGGGCCGCCATAAAGCCTTCACAAAACTCCCATTGCGGAGTCTCGTCGTAACGGGTACGCATCTCGTCAAGGATGGCGTCGATTTCGTCAAATTCATCCGGGCTCAGGGGCGCGGGGTTGGTAGGGATCAGGTCTTGGTTCATCCCTCTATTTTGCCTTGCCTGACCGCCTGCCCCTCCACGAAGCCCATCAGCGCGAATCACCCGGGTTTAAAAAGCCCCTCGTGCCGCAACATCAAGCACCGACAGTCTTTTGGCCATGCACAGCACGGCGTTGTCTTTGCTCAGCAGAATGGCTTTGTGGGTGACCGCCAGGTCGATGAACTTTTGGTCGTCGGGGTCGCGGCAGGTGACGGGGGCTTTGGGGGCGACCTCATGCAATTGCGTCTGGCGGTCAAACTGCGCCAGCACCTCCAGCGCACTGACTTGGTAAAACGCCATTCGCAGCACGATCTTGGGGTAGGCCAAAACGCGTTCCAGCTCGTCGCGCATGGCTTGGGTGGAGATCCATTGGTGTTTTTTGGCCGCCAGCGCGTCTTTCAATGACTGCGTGGCAGGGTCGTTGAAGACGAAGGCATCCAGCACGATGTTGGTGTCAAGGATCAAGCCCAGGCGCCCTTTGTGCGCCGCCGTAAAAATGGTTTCAGAGCACACGTCCGCTACGCTTTCGGTGATCCGGCCTCATTTTTACGGGCCGAACCCTTCACCATGTCGAAGCGGAACATGCGGCATTCGATCGGGCCGTTCCACATCGGCACGCGGCGCGATTCTTTTAGGCGCATCTTGCTGGGCAGTTTCAGGTCGGGGGTCAGCACCCAGGCGGTCCAGTTGGGGTAGTTTTTCTTCCAGTGGGTCGCCAGCTGGCTGAAGAACTCAACGCCTTCTTCAAGCTGCGGCAGCTCACGGGCACCAAAGCGCCCCTCTTGTGCGGCACCGCCCGCCACACCGCCGACGTCGATCCGCTCGCCGTAAGGCGGGTTCATCACGATCATGCCGGGGCCTTCGACCGGCGGCATGCGTTGCAAGGCATCGCCACCGCGGAACTCGATCACATCGGCGACACCGGCGCGCTCGGCGTTGCGCTGGGCAAAGTCCACCATGCGGTGCGACACATCGCTGCCGAAAATAATGGGGTGCTGGCCGGGGGCGCGCACCACTTCTGCTTCAGCCGCTTCTTTTTTCATGGTCTCCCATTCCGCGCGGCGGAACGGCAAGTACTTCTCGAAGGCAAAGCGGCGACGGCTGCCGGCGGCAATGTTGCAGGCCATTTGCGCCGCTTCAATCGCAATCGTGCCGCTGCCGCAGCAGGGGTCGTACAGCGGCAACAGGTCGTCCTCGCCCTCCATCCAGCCACTGGCGGCGATCATGGCTGCGGCCAGGGTTTCCTTCAACGGTGCATCGCCTTTGTCTTCGCGCCAGCCGCGCTTGAACAGCGGCTCGCCCGAGGTGTCGATGTAGATCGAGCAGTTGTCAGTAGTCAGGTGGGTGTAGATGCGCACATCAGGCCACTGGGTGTTGACGTCCGGGCGCACACCGCCGGCGGTGGCGCGAAAACGGTCGCACACGGCGTCCTTGATCTTGAGGGCGGCAAAGTTGAGACTGGTGAGCGGGCTGTGCTGGGCCGTGACTTCGACCTTGATGCTCTCCTTCGGCGTGAACCAGCGCTCCCAGGCGATGTCGCTGGCGGCGCGGTACAGGTCCTGCTCGCTGCGGTACTCGGTGAACGACAGCAGCACCAGCACGCGCTGGGCCAGGCGGCTGTAGAGGTTGAGCAACATGGCGTGCGCCAGCGACGTGCGCACGGCCACACCGCCGCGTTGCTTGGTCGCGCAGCCTGGCGGCAGGCCGGTGATGCGCAGTACCTCGGGCAACAGCAGCTCCTCGACACCGGCGGCGCAAGGTAAAAATAATTGGAGTTGGTTCAAAGTGCTTTTCTCAATGATGCGGGGGCGATTCGCAGCCCCTCGCGGTATTTGGCGACGGTGCGGCGGGCGCATTCGATGCCTTGCTCTTTGAGCATTTCGGAGAGCTGATTGTCGCTGAGGGGCTTTTGCAGGCTCTCGGCGCTGATAAATTGCTTGATCAAGGCCCGCACCGCTGTGCTCGATGCGTTGCCGCCCGAGTCGGTTCCCAGGCCGGAGCCAAAGAAATATTTCAGCTCAAAGGTGCCAAACGGCGTCGACATGTATTTGGCGGTGGTGACGCGGCTGATGGTGGACTCGTGCAGACCCAGCTCGTCGGCAATCTCGCGCAGCACCAGCGGGCGCATGGCCAGTTCGCCATGGGTAAAGAAGCTTTTTTGCCGCTCGACGATGGCGGTGCTGACCCGCAAAATGGTGTCAAAGCGCTGCTGGATGTTCTTGATGAACCAGCGCGCCTCCTGCAGGCGCTGCTGCAGCGTAGCGTAGCTGGCGGCATCGTTGCCACCGCTCTTGTGCTGCTTGAGCGCGTTGGCGTAAATGTCATGCACCCGCAGTCGCGGCATGACCTCACTGTTCAGGCGCACCTGAAATTTGGACGCAGCGCCCTTGCCGACCTTGACCACCAGCACGTCGGGCACCACGATGTTGCGTTCCACATCGACAAAACGCCGCCCCGGCTTGGGCTCCAGTCGGCCAATAAGGGCGATGGCGTCACGCACGGCGGCATCGGTGGCCTGGCACAGTTGCACCAGGCGCTTGATGTCGCGCCGGGCCAGCAGGTCCATCGGCTGGGCGCAGATGCGCAAGGCGACTTCCAGCGTAGATTTCAACGCCTGTTGCTCGGGGCTGGTGCCGATTTGCGCCAGCAGGGCCTGCAGCTGCAAGCGCAGGCACTCGGCCAAGTGGCGTGCGCCGACGCCAGCGGGCTCCAGGCTGTGCAACAGGTGCAGGGCCACGGTGAAGTGATGCACCAATTGCTCGACCTGCTCAATGTCATCACCCGCCAGGCCTTCGGCCAGCGATTGCAGGGTGTCTTCCAGATAACCGTCGTCGTTCAGCGATTCGATCAAAAAACGGAGCGCAGCGCGGTCTTCTTCACTCAGGTGAAACGCCAGCGCCTGGGTGTGCAGGTAACTTTGCAACGACTGTTGCGTGCGCGCCATCTCGGTCACGTCGGCGTCATCATTGCCATTCAGATTGTTGCCGCTGGCTTTGGCGTCGCCGCCCCATTCGCTGTCGTCGGGCGCCAGGCTGGCGCTGCCATCGCCTTCCCAGCTCTGGCCGTCGTCGGCGGACAGGGGCGTGACTTCGTTGTCACTGTCTGCCACCGTGACGCTGGCGCTGGCGTAGTCCGACATTGAACCAGCCGCCGACTCGGCCGCCAGGTCTTCATTGCGCACGGGCGTGTCCGCCTGTTCCAGGCCAAATTCTTCACGCGGGGGGGCTTCCAGGCTTTGCTCCAGAAACGGGTTTTCGTCCAGCATCTGGTCGACCTCCTGGCTGAGTTCCAGCGTGGAGAGTTGCAGCAGCCGAATCGACTGCTGCAACTGCGGCGTGAGCGCGAGGTGCTGCGATACCCGAAGGGACAGGCCTTGTTTCATCCGTGAACGTGTGTCAGTTGGGTCATCAATTACATCTTGAAATGTTCGCCCAGATAGACCCGACGCACATTGGCGTCGTTGACGATCTCGGCGGGCGTGCCCTCGGCCAGCACCGTGCCATCACTGATGATGTAGGCGTGGTCGCAGATACCCAGGGTTTCGCGCACATTGTGGTCGGTGATCAGCACGCCGATGCCGCGGTTTTTCAGGAAGCTGATGATGCGCTGGATCTCGATCACAGCAATCGGATCGATGCCCGCAAACGGCTCGTCCAGCAAAATAAAGCGGGGCTGCGTGGCCAGGGCGCGGGCAATCTCCACCCGACGCCGCTCACCGCCAGACAGGGCCAGCGCCGATGATTTGCGCAGGTGGTCCACGCGCAAATCCTGCAACAGGCCAGTCAGGCGCGTTTCAATTTCAGCGTTGGACAGTGGGCGGCCGACCTCGTCGATCTGCAACTCCAGCACCGCACGCACGTTGTCTTCGACATTGAGCTTGCGAAAAATGGAGGCTTCTTGCGGCAGGTAGCTCAGGCCCAGGCGGGCACGCTGGTGGATCGGCATGTGCGCCACCGATTGACCATTGATCGTGATGTCGCCGGCACTGGATTGCACCAGACCCACAATCATGTAGAAAGAGGTGGTTTTGCCAGCGCCGTTGGGCCCCAGCAAACCCACCACTTCGCCTTTGCGCACCACCAGCGAGACGTCTTTCACGGCCTTGCGGCTGCCATACGACTTCTGCAGGTGGCTGACCTCCAGCCGACTCTCACCAGGGGCGGCGTCGACCCGGGCGGGGGTCTCAGTGACTGCAGCGCTTGGCGTCACTTGGCGGCTCCACCCAGCGCCGGGGTAGCACGTAGCACCGGGGCAGGCAACGCCGGCGGCGTCACGCTGACGGGCTTGCTGGCATCTGGCGCAGGCGTCAACATGGCGCGCACCCGACCGGCGGGCACGCCGGGCCGGGCCTTGGCTTGCGAGCCATCAATGGTGAAGACATCGGTGGTGTTGTTGTACAAAATCACCCCGCCAGTCATTTCGTCGTTCAGCGTGCTGCCGCGGTAGCGGCGCAACTGGGCGTTGCTCGTAAATTTGACGGTATCGGCCCGGCTGTCGTACTCGATGACCTCGCCTTCGCCTTCAATGAACTCGTCCACGCCTTCGCGCTTCTGGCGGAAAAACGCCAGTTTGCCCGGCTCGGCCACCACCAGACCAAACTGGTAACCCTCGCTGTCCTGGCGCACGTCCAGCTTGGCACCCCGGATCAGGATGGTGCCTTTGGTCAGCACCACGCGCCCGGTGAAGACGCTGGTCTGCTTCAAGTCGTCGTAGCGCAGCGCATCCGACTCCACATTCATGGGCTTGTTGCGGTCGGCTAGTTCAGCGTGCCCAAGGCCCGCCCACAGGGCCAGGGCCACGGTCAACAGCAGGGGCGTGACGTTTGATTTCATTGACCGGCGCGTACTTTGGCGGCCAAAAACTCAACCACTTTCAAGGCACGCTCCATGCCCTTGGCCTTGCCGCCATCGGTAAAGAAGCGGCCCGCCACGCCCAGCGAAGGCACGCCGTCGACCAGGTAGGCGTCTTGCAACTGGGTCGCACGCTTGACCTTGGAGGCGGTCGAAAACGAGTTGAACTGTTCCAGAAACTTGGCCTTGTCCACGCCTTGCTTGACCACCCACTCGGTGATGGCGTCGGCCTTGCCCAGGTTTTGTTTTTCGGCATGAATGGCAGCAAACACTTTGGCATGGAGCGAGTCCACCAAGCCCAGCGCCTCCAGCGCGTAATACAGCTGCTGTTGCGGCGCAAACGAGGCTTGAAACGCAATCGGTACGCGGCGCACCACGATGTCTTTGGGCGCTTGTTTGACCCAGGCCGCAAACGTGGGTTCAAACACGTTGCAGTGCGGGCAGTTGTACCAAAAGAACTCCACCACCTCAATTTTCCCTTTGGGGGCATCAACCGGCGCTTGTTTGTCCAGCACCAGGTAGTCGCTGCCAGCTTCAGGCGGCTTGCCTTGTGCCTGAGCCGGGGATTGAATCAATGCAGCACCTGCAGCGGCGCCAAAAGCCAGCGAGAAATCACGACGTTTCATCTTCAAATACTCCAGTTAAACCGGTAGGACCGGGCCCACCGAAAAAAGTTCTTTTACCAGCGCAATGACGGATTAACGCTGCACGCGCACCAGGGCGGCTTCCTGATTGGAGGCATCCATTCGTTCCTTGGCTTTCTCGGCGTCTTCTTTTTTGTCAAA
>CAJAFJ010000475.1 GCA_903938955.1 uncultured beta proteobacterium
CGGCACGGTGGTCGGCGCAGTGGTCGATGCGGTGTCCGATGTGGTGACACTCTCATCCCAGTCCATCAAGGCCGCGCCTCAGTTCGAAGCGGCCATCGACGCCCGATTTATTACCGGCCTGGCCACGGTGAGCGACCGCATGCTGATCGTCATGAATATCGAAGCGTTGATGAGTGGTGCTGAACTGGGCATGGCGTCTTAAACGCATCCGTGTTTATGACTGACGGGCTCGTCATTCTTGTTGGCTTTTTAGCGGACTCCTTTTGACCAAATCGTCCATGTATTCACCAATGCCTTGGCTTTCAAGCGCCAGATACCGCTGCACAGCATCTGAAAATGCCGGGTGAGCCAACCAATGGGCGCTTGAAGTTTTGACTGGGAGCAGCGCCCGCGCCATTTTGTGCTCGCCTTGGGCGCCACCCTCAAATCGCTGGTAGCCATGCTCAATGCACCACTGCAAGGGTTGGTAGTAGCAGGCTTCAAAGTGCAGGCAATCCACCCGTTCCAAAGCGCCCCAGTAGCGGCCATAGGCAACCCTTTCGTTGCTACACAATGCGGACAGGGCACCCGCTTCTGCGTTGTTTGCACTGACAGCGATCAAGCTGGCCGCAATGGCTTGACCTTCTCGCTCAGCAATAAATAAGAGCCAGTTTTCAGGCATGGAGCAAGCCATGCTGTGGAAAAATTCACGGCTCAGGTAAGGTGCATTGCCATGCTCCAGATAAGTTCGTTCGTAGCATCGGTAAAAAAATGCCCAATCTTGTGGCGTGATATCGGCGCCTAACGACCACTGAAAGGTAACACCGGCATCCGCCACTTTGCGCCGCTCCTGGCGAATTTTCTTACGCTTCTCAAACGTGAGCGAGGCCAGAAAGGCATTGAAATCCACAAAAGCAGGGGTCGTATTGGTCCAGTGAAACTGAACGGTATGGCGCAACATCATGCTGGCTTCTTCACACGCCTGCAGATCGTCTGCACCGACAAACAGCAGATGCAGTGAAGACAGTTGTTCCGCATCACACCACTGAATCAATGCCTTGGCCAGCACGGCCCGGTCCTTGGTGGTACGCGCCATCAAACGGGTTCCCGGCACGGGCGTGAATGGCACTGCCACAATTGCTTTGGGGTAATAGGCCAGCCCATGTTGCGCGTAGGCATTGGCCCAGGCGTGGTCAAACACATACTCGCCGTAAGAATGCGTTTTGAGGTATGCCGTGCAGGCGCCCACCATCTTGCCGTTTAACTCAAGGATGATGAACCGGGGCGTCCAACCGGTTTCAGGCGTTGCGCTGCCGCTGGAATGCAGCGCTGTCAAGTACTCGTGGCGCATGAACGGCGTGGCCTGCGGTTGACTGCTCAGTAGTTCGTTCCAGTGTTCTGCATTCACTTGATCAGGCGCGTCCCATACCCGAATGACATAATCGTTCGACTCGTTTTTCACTTGTTATTTATTCCTTTTACACCGGCGGACCATGACACTCAAACTTTGCGTTGCACAACTTAATTTTGTCGTGGGCGACATGACGGGCAACTCAAAAAAAATCATTGAAGCAGCCCGTTCGGCCTATGCCGACGGCGTTCGTTTACTGCTGACGCCCGAGCTTTCCATCTGCGGCTATGCCGCCGAAGACCTGTTTTTGCGTCCTTCCTTCATTTCGGCCTGTGATGATGCCGTGAAAACAGTGGCCCGTGAGCTGGCCGGGTTAAAAGACATGGCCGTGGTGGTTGGCCACCCGACCGGCGGTGACAGCCGGACCCGATCTGTGGCCGTACAAAATCGCTATAACGCCGCCAGCGTTTTGTGCGAAGGGACGGTGATAGCCACCTATGCCAAGCGGGAACTGCCGAACTACCAGGTGTTTGACGAGCGCCGATATTTCACGCCGGGGCAGGGCGTTTGCGTGTTCGACGCTGGGGAGTCGGGCCACAAAGTCAAAGTGGGCTTGCTGATCTGCGAGGACGCATGGCATCAAGAGCCCGCCCGCCTCACCCAAGAGGCCGGCGCCGAGTTACTGGCTGTGATCAATGCGTCTCCGTTTCACGTCGGCAAAGGCCTTGAGCGTGAGCAGATGATGCGCACCAGGGTCCAGGCCTGTGGTTTGCCGCTGGTCTATGCCCATCTGGTGGGCGGCCAAGACGAAGTAGTGTTTGAGGGGCATTCTTTTGCGCTCAATGCCGATGGCACAGTCGCAGGCCGGGCGCCTAGTTTTACAGATAGCATGTTTGTAGCGGAGGTCAAACGGGTAGATGCCGCTATTTTTTTAACGGCAGAAGTCGCGCCTGAACGCTCTTCTGACGCTGACCTGTGGGATGCGCTGGTACTGCGGCGCGGCTATGCCTGGCTGACCGACA
>CAJAFJ010000476.1 GCA_903938955.1 uncultured beta proteobacterium
GCCGGTGTGGGCGGCCTGCGCAGTGTGCCTGCCCTCAGCCAGATCACGCAAGACAAGTTGAAAAACCGCCCGATCAGCGCAGAGATTCACACCAGCACCATCGAGCGGGTGGTGGGACGCACCTGGCCGGCCAAAGAAAGCCAGGTGACGCGGCTGGAATGGGTGCAGTAGCCGCACCGGCTGGCTGGGCGTGATGCCAAACGGCAGCAGCGGCAGCCCGCCCCGGCTGATCGCGCTGATGGGGGGCGAATGCAGCGGTAAAACCACGCTGACGCAAGCCTTGGCGCAGCACTTTGGCGGCCTGTGGATGCCCGAGTATTTACGCAGTTTTTGCCAACTTCACGGTCGCACACCCCGGCCCGGTGAGCAGCGCCAGATCGTTCTGTGCCAGCTCCAGGCGCAACGCCAAGCGCTGGCGCAGGCCCGCCGCAGCGCCGCCGGTTGGGTGTTTTGCGACACCACCGCGCTGCAAACGGCGGTTTATAGCGACTTTTATTTTGCGGATATGTCGCTTTACCGCCGCAGCCACGCCCTGCATGCCCGCTACGCGCTGACGCTGCTGCTGGCCCCGGATTTACCCTGGCAAGCCGATGGCCTGCAGCGCGACGGCTGCGCCGCGCGTGATGCGATTCATGCCGTGTTGGAACAGAACCTTCTGGCCGGTCGGCATCGCACACGGCTGATCAGCGGCATCGGCCCCGCGCGGCTTCAGGCGGCGATCACGGTCATCACGGCCTTAATTTGATTGACATCCTCCCCTGCCTGAAGGCAGGGGATTCCTACGGTGCTAAACATGAGTTTCCTCACACATAGTCACTTCGGTGGGTTCCTGCTTCACAGAGGCTGGTTTCGTCTTGCGCTTTCGCGCAAGGCCAGAGCCGTCCTCTCCACAGGCTGCAACGCGGTGTCCCCGCGCCAATACATTCTTCGCGCCGACCACATCGGCGTTTTCCTCGTGTCCACAATCCACACACTCAAACTTGGCCTGCGTCTGCCGGTTTTTCTTGGCAATATGGTCGCAGGCCGGACAAGTCTGGCTGGTGTAGTGCGCAGGCACCGCAATGAGTAGCCCGCCGTTCCAGTTGAGCTTGTAGTCCAACTGGCGGCGAAACTCAAACCAGCCTTGGTCGAGAATGGACTTGTTTAGTCCCGACTTGGCCTCGACGTTTTTACCCGGTGTCTCAACAGTGCCTTGTGCCGACCTGGACATATTGCCAACCTTCAAATCCTCGATAGCGACCATTGCGTGGTTTTTGCTGATTTCTGTCGAGGCTTTGTGCAGAAAGTCTTTGCGGGCGTTGCTGATGCGGGTGTGGATTTTCTGAACTTTCCTTTTGGCTTTTTGCCAGTTTTTGCTGTGCTTGATTTTGCGACTCATCTTCCGCTGGTGGCGGCGCAACCGGGTCTCATGCTTTTTGAAGCTGCCCAGCGGCGCAATGAAGCTGCCGTCGCTCAGGGTTGCGAAGCGCACAATTCCCATGTCAATACCAATGGCGCTGGTGGCCACTGGAATGGGTTGTTCAACTTCGCGCTCAGTCTGGATGCTGGCAAACCATTTGCCGCCCGTTTGACTGAGGGTGATGTTTTTGGCTGTACCGGGAATATCCCGGCTATTGCGATACCGAATCCAGTCCAACTTGGGCAGCTTGATGCGGCTGTTGCCTTGGTCAACATCGAAACCTTGTGGAAACCTGAAGCTGTCGCCTGTACCTTTTCGCTTGAAACGAGGAAAGCCAGCACGTTTTTCAAAGAAGTTTTTGAAAGCCCGTTCCACATCCTTCAGCGACTGTTGCAAGGCTTGCGAGGGAGATTCTTTGAGCCACTCAAACTCTTTTTTCCACTCGGGAAGGCGATTTGCCATGTCCACATAACCGATGAACTTGCCACCTGCTGCGTAATTTTGGCAAAACCCCAAGTCAGCTTTTTGAATCGCCAAAGACTTGTTATAGACAAACCGGCGCGCCCCGGCGAAGCGGCGCATATCGCGCTGCTGTTCGCCGTCTGGCATCATCTCGAATTTGAAGGCTTGGAGGCGTTTCACAGACCCAAGTCCTTGAGATGTTTCTCGATGGCATTCCTGATGATTTCGCTGACAGGCAGGCCAAGTTTCTTTGAAGCAAGTTTTAGCCGTTCCAGCATTTGCTCGGGAAAGAAAAAGTTTGTTCTTTTCATGTGCATTATTACAGCATACAAATACAGGGACAGCGACGCTGTCCGCGCTCTACATCCCCGCCCTGAAGGGCGAGGTTTTCCGCGCAATCTGATAAAATATTCACCCGCCCGCTGGAACTTGATGTAAAGCGGCTTATCGCCCCATCGCCCGTGATACACGTCTTGCCACACTCGGTGATCAGCATGAGTACTCATGCTTTTGTAGAAGTGCTTGCGGGTCAAAGTTTGCACAACCGCCAAAGCGTCCATCTGGCCCATCCCGGCATCACGAATATCTATTCTGGCTGAAACGGTCAGATTCATAGCCGACACAGACTGCATCTGGGCCAAGATGTCGGCCAGTGAATA
>CAJAFJ010000477.1 GCA_903938955.1 uncultured beta proteobacterium
CAAACAGGTTGTGCATGACGGTGAACAACCAGGCCCGCACATCAGAGCCTGCCGTCCACAAACGCCACTTGCTGCAAGCGCGTTCCAGCGTGTCTTGCACCAGGTCATCAGCCGCCCAGGCATCCCCTGTCAGTGCCCGTGCATAACGGCGTAGCGCCGGGATTTGATCGACGATAGGCTGGCGCATTCAGGCAGAGGTGGGCGGCCTTAAATCAAGGCTTGGCGGTTTGCCAGACTTTGTTGAAACCGTCGCCGGTTTTATCGCCTGGCTTGGCGTCTTTGCTCCAGAAATACACCGGTTTGCCCTTCACTGCCCATTGTTTTTTGCCATCGTCCCGCGTGATGACGCTGTAGTCGCCGCCGGCTTTGTCAGCCTCTGTGGCCATCAAGGGCGGCCAGTTGGTGGCACAAGGGCCATTGCACATGGACTTGCCACTGCCGGCAGTGTCTTTGTCAAACGTGTACAGCGTCATGCCATTGGGGCCTACCAGAACCCCGTCAGCCACCTTGGCAGGCGCGGCGGCCATGGTGGCACAACCGCCTAAAACAGCAAGAGTCAGTGACCAGGCGAGGGTAGTGCGAGAAGTAAATTTCATGAAGATATCCTGTTTTGGTGGATGCAAACAAGCATTTGCACTGTCATGAACACCCACAGGGTCTCGTTTATTCCCTGCCACTGAAAATAAATCAGGTCCGGTGCACCTTCATGGCCCGGGCCACCTCGCGCTTGCCTTCGCGGTCCTTGATGGTGTCGCGCTTGTCGTGCTCGGCCTTGCCTTTGGCCAGGGCAATCTCGCATTTGATTTTTCCGGCTTTCCAGTGCAGATTGAGCGGCACCAGCGTGTAGCCTTTTTGATGCACTTTGCCAATGAGGCGCTTGATCTCTTCCCGGTGCAGCAAGAGCTTGCGGGTGCGCACCTTGTCGGGACTGATGTGGGTGGAGGCGGTGTTGAGCGGGTGAATCTGCAGCCCGATGATGAACAACTCACCTTCGCGCACCACGATATAGCCATCGGTCAATTGCACTTTGCCTTCGCGCAGCGACTTGACTTCCCAGCCCTCCAGCACCAAACCCGCTTCCAGGCGTTCTTCAAAGAAATAGTTGTAGGCCGCTTTTTTATTGTCGGCAATGCGGGTCGCGGTTTCGGGTTTCTTGGCCATAGGTTCGATGTGGGGTTGTGAGTGGTGCGATCAAGGCTTGTCTACAATCCCGCGCAGACCTCTATTCTATGAAAACCGTTAGCAAATCCGTCCTGATCTGGTACAGCCCGCAAGAAATGTATGTTCTTGTCACCGGGGTTGAGCACTATTCCCAATTTTTACCGTGGTGTGACCACGCTCGTGTGCTGACGTCGGAAGTCAATGGCATGACCGCTGAAATTGGCATCGCCTTTAGCGGTATCCATCAAAAATTCACAACCCACAACACGCATGTCGCTGATCGCCAGGTGCGCATGAAGCTGCTCAACGGGCCATTCTCAGCGCTGGATGGCGAATGGAACTTTTTACCGATAGGTGATGGCACCCAACGCGCGTGTAAGGTGGAGCTGACGCTGAATTACGGCTTTGAAAACGCAACCCTTGGCAAACTCGTGGGCCCCGTCTTCGACAAAATTGCCAGCAGCATGGTGGATGCCTTCGTCAAGCGAGCAGAGCAGGTGTATGGCACCTGAAACGCCTCCTCAAGTCACGGTGGTCTATTCGCCGGTACCCCGGGAGGTGAGGGAAGTCAAGCTGTTGCTGCCACCAGGCTGCACAGTGTTGACGGCACTTGAAGCGAGTGGTTTTTTGACGCTATTTCCAGCCATTGATCCGCTGACCACGCGGATGGGCATTTGGGGTCGTCAGGCAAGTCTGGATCAGTGTTTAAGAGAAAACGACCGTATCGAAATTTATCGGCCTCTGACGGTGGACCCCAAAGTCGCCAGGCGCGAGCGTTTTGCAAAACAGGGTGCCAAAACCGCCGGGCTGTTTAGCAAAAAGAGGGCCGGGGCAGCCGCTGGCTACTAGCTTTCAGTAGCGGCCATGGTGGGTGGCAGGAAGATTATTTGCAGTCGGCATCAATGATTGACTGAATACGTTTGACCTCAGCATTGCGGGCGGCGTCATCCATGATCTCGCGTTCACCTTTCGCATTGGTTTGAGCGATGCGTACGCCAGAGTCAAAGTTGCTTTTGGCTTGTTTTGCACGGGCGCAATTCTCAATTTTTGCTTTCACGATGCGCTCTTCTTCGGCCTTGCGTTTGGCAACTTCAGCTTCCTCGGCTTTCTTTTTCTTCTCCAGCAGCTCTTTCTCGACGCCACTCAGTTTCGGGGCGCTGGCGCTTGCTTGCGCTGCGGATGCGGCCGTCATGTCGGGCGCAGCTTTGGGTGTATTCAGCGAGGAATCGGTTGCAGCGGTGGCGGAGACCCGATTGCCGGGTCGCTTCATGATATTTTTTTCAGGCACATCCGAAGGCGGCGCTCGGTCGCTGTAAACCTTGCGTCCGTCTTTGTCAGTCCATTGCCACTGGGCTGAGACGGTCAAGGACACCAGGCAAATAGACGCCATCAGGATTTTGTGAAAATATTTCATCATTCAAGTTTAGCGCGCACGCGGCAAAACTGCATGCTTTGGGCTGTCGATGATGCGTTAATCGAAGCTACTTTTAGCCATTCATTTCGAATTTAGCGTCTCAGGCGCGGGTACAATCCGCCATTTGGAGCTTCTACATGCGCCTAATCGGCAAAGCGCTCACCTTCGACGACGTCTTGTTGGTGCCCGCATTCTCCCAAGTCCTTCCTAAGGACACCTCCCTCGCTACCCTTTTCTCGCGCAACATTGCGTTGAACATGCCCTTGGTGTCCGCCGCCATGGACACGGTCACCGAAGCCCGTCTCGCGATTGCTATCGCCCAAGAGGGCGGGATCGGTATCGTTCACAAAAACATGACGGCAAAAGAGCAGGCTGCGCAAGTGGCCAAGGTCAAGCGCTATGAATCAGGCGTGCTGCGCGACCCGGTCGTGATCACACCTCATCACACCGTGCGTCAGGTGATGGACTTGTCCGCGCAACTCGGCGTTTCAGGGTTTCCGGTCTGTGATGGCGGCAAAGTTGTCGGCATTGTGACCGGACGAGATTTGCGCTTCGAGACCCGCTACGACCTGCCCGTGAGCCACATCATGACGCAGCGCGACAAGCTGGTCACGGTGCCTGACGGCACCACGCTGACACAAGCCAAGGTCTTGCTGAACCAGTTCAAGATTGAGCGCTTGCTGGTGGTGAATGATGCGTTTGAGCTCAAAGGCCTGATCACCGTCAAAGACATCACCAAGCAAACCAGTTTCCCCAATGCGGCGCGTGATGCCCAAGGCAAGTTGCGCGTGGGTGCGGCTGTAGGTGTGGGCGAGGGCACCGAAGAGCGCGTGGAAGCGCTGGTGCGTGCCGGGGTGGACGCCATCGTGGTGGATACCGCCCACGGCCACAGCAAAGGCGTGATCG
>CAJAFJ010000478.1 GCA_903938955.1 uncultured beta proteobacterium
GCATGGTCGGGTTGGTGCTGGACGGCAAAAAGTTGGCTTCGCCCACCACCCGCAAAATATCCGGCGCATGGCCGCCGCCCGCGCCTACGGTGTGAAACGCACACAGGCTGCGGCCCTTGGTGGCGGCGATGGTGTTCTCGACAAAGCCCGATTCGTTCAGCGTGTCGGAGTGAATCGCCACCTGCACATCGGCCTCTTCCGCCACGTCCAGGCAGTTGCTGATGGCCGCCGGCGTGGTGCCCCAGTCTTCATGCAATTTCAGTCCGATCACGCCCGCGTTGATTTGCTCATGCAGCGCGTCAGGCAGGCTCGCGTTGCCTTTGCCCAAAAAACCAAAGTTCATCGGAAAGGCGTCCGCCGCCTGCAGCATGCGCTCAATGTTCCACGGCCCCGGCGTGCAGGTGGTGGCAAAGGTGCCGGTGGCCGGGCCGGTGCCACCGCCCATCATGGTGGTGACGCCGCTGGCCAGCGCTTCTTCAATCTGCTGCGGGCAAATAAAGTGAATGTGCGAGTCGATGCCACCGGCGGTGACGATGTTGCCTTCGCAACTGATGATCTCGGTGCCGGGGCCGATGATGATGTCCACGCCCGGTTGCACGTCCGGGTTGCCCGCCTTGCCGATGGCGACAATGCGCCCGCCCTTCAAGCCAATGTCGGCCTTGACGATGCCCCAGTGGTCCAGGATCAGCGCGTTGGTCATCACGCAATCGACCGCACCACCGCCTTGCGGGCCGGTGCCTGCGCCATCGCGTGTGCGCTGCGATTGCGCCATGCCGTCGCGGATGGTTTTGCCGCCGCCAAACTTGACTTCTTCACCGTAGCCGCCTGCGCCCAGCGTGAAATCCTGCTCGACCTCAATCAGCAAATCGGTGTCGGCCAGACGCACCCGGTCGCCGACCGTGGGGCCAAAAATTTCGGCGTAAGCGCGTCGTCCAATGGTGGCCATATCAAAGCTTTCCCTGTGTCAAACCGCGAAAACCATACACCACCCGCTCACCCACGTAGTCCACCAGCTCCACCGTGCGCTGCTGGCCCGGCTCAAAGCGCACCGCCAAACCCGACGCGATGTTCAGCCGCTTGCCCAGTGCCGTCATGCGGTCGAAATTAAGCGCGCCGTTGGTCTCGGCAAAGTGGTAGTGCGAGCCGACCTGAATCGGCCGGTCAGCCGTGTTTTGCACTACCAGTGTGATGCTGCGCCGACCGGGGTTGAGGGTGTGGTCAGGGCCGTTGTCAGTGATGATTTCGCCAGGAGTCATGTGCGCCTCACTTTCCACCGCGTGAAAACCAGACCGCCACGGCCACCGCGACCGCCAGGGCGACAAAGCCCGCCACATCGGTCGGATGCCAGTGGCTGCCGCCCAGGCCATGGCCGTCATGGGCAGAAACGGCACCAGCGCTCATCAAGATGGCGCTGAGTAGGGTTGTTTTGAGCGTGCTTGCTAAGGGTAGGTTCATGGTGCGTCAGGGGAAAGTTGAAAGGGGCGTGTGTTCAGACGATGGGCTGATGCACGGTGACCAGCTTGGTGCCGTCGGGGAAGGTGGCCTCCACCTGGATGTCGGGAATCATCTCGGCGATGCCGTCCATCACATCGGCGCGGGTCAGCAGGGTGCGCCCGTAGCTCATGAGTTGCGCCACGGTCTGGCCGTCGCGGGCGCCCTCCAGCACAGCGGCGCTGATGAAGGCCAGCGCCTCGGGGTAGTTGAGTTTCAGGCCACGGGCTTTGCGGCGCTCGGCCAGCAAACCGGCGGTAAAAATCAGCAGCTTGTCTTTTTCACGAGGGGTAAGTTCCATAGGGTTAACTATGCAAAACCCGTGCCGTGGCATGAAAACTGCACCATAACGGTGTGACTACCGATTCCTATCCCGCCGCGCCCACCCCTTCTTTACAAGACGCCACCCAGCGCGTGGTCAAGGTTCGCCGCGACTACAACGGCTGGGTCGCCAGCGAGACGATGGAAGACTACGCGCTGCGCTTCACGCCGCAGCGCTTTCGCAAGTGGTCTGAATGGCGCGTGGCCAACACCGCTTTTGGCGCGGCATCCTTCCTGATTCTGGAGGCGGTGGGTGCCACGCTGCTGGTGCAATACGGTTTTACCAACGCGTTCTGGGCGATTCTGGCGACGGGTTTGATCATCTTTCTGGCGGGCCTGCCCATTAGCATTTACGCCGCCCGCTACGGCGTGGACATGGATTTGCTCACGCGCGGCGCGGGGTTTGGCTACATCGGCTCCACGCTGACCTCGCTCATATACGCCTCGTTCACCTTCATCTTTTTTGCGCTGGAGGCCGCCGTGATGGCCTACGCGCTGGAGCTGGCGCTGAACATTCCGCCGCGCTGGGGCTATCTGATTTGCGCGCTGGTGGTGATTCCGCTGGTCACGCATGGCGTCTCCACCATCAGCCGCCTGCAGGTCTGGACCCAGCCGCTGTGGCTGGTGATGCTGGTGGTGCCGTTTGGGTTTGTGCTGATGCGCGATCCTGGTGCTTTCTCGGGCGTGGTGCACTACATCGGCGACAAAGGCGTGGATGCGGGTTTCAGCCTGCCCCTGTTTGGTGCGGCACTCACGGTCGGCATTGCCCTGATGACACAAATGGGCGAGCAGGCCGACTACCTGCGCTTCATGCCCGCCCGCACGCCCGCTAATCGCGTGCGCTGGTGGTGCAGCGTGCTGCTGGGCGGGCCGGGCTGGGTGCTGTTGGGCGTGCTCAAAATGCTGGGCGGCGCGCTGCTGGCCTACCTGGCCATCAGCCACGCCGTGCCCGCCGACCGGGCGGTGGACCCGAACCAGATGTACCTGGCGGCGTATGAATATGTGTTCCCGAACTACGGCTGGGCGGTGGCGGCCACGGCCTTGTTTGTGGTGATCTCGCAGCTCAAGATCAACGTCACCAACGCCTACGCCGGGTCGCTGGCGTGGTCCAACTTTTTCTCGCGCCTGACGCACAGCCACCCGGGGCGGGTGGTGTGGGTGGTGTTCAACACGCTGATTGCCTTCATGCTGATGGAGATGAACGTGTTTCAGGCGCTGGGCGATGTGCTGGGGCTGTACTCCAACATCGCCATCGCCTGGATGATGGCGGTGGTGGCCGACCTGGTCATCAACAAGCCGCTGGGTTTGAGCCCCAAAGGCATTGAGTTCAAGCGCGCGCATTTGTATGACATCAACCCGGTGGGCGTGGGCGCGATGGCGCTGGCCTCGGTGTTGTCGGTGGCGGCGCATCTGGGCGTGTTTGGCGCACTGGCGCAGGCGTTTTCAGCGCTGATCGCCCTGGGCACCGCTTTTGTCACCGCGCCGCTGATTGCCTGGGCCACAAAAGGCCGCTACTACATTGCGCGCCGTGGCGAAGACAACTGCTCGGGCTGTGCACATCAAGGTGCTACAAGCGTTTGTCCGGAGGCGGTCAAAGGCCTCACCGCTTTAGAAATAAATTTGCATCTGCCAAGGGCTTGTCCAAGCAACATCACCCTCCAGCGCTGTGTCATCTGCGAGCGCGAGTACGAAGGGCCGGACATGGCGCACTGCCCCGCCTACCAGGGCGCCATCTGCTCGCTGTGCTGCACGCTGGATGCGCGTTGTGGCGACCTGTGCAAACCGCACGCGTCCCTGTCGTCGCAATGGTCGGCCACCTTGCGCTGGCTGCTGCCACAGCGCATCTGGCCGTATCTGGACAAGGGGCTGGGCTACTTTTTGCTGCTCATGGGCGTCATCGTGCCGCTGCTGGCGAGTGTGTTTGGCCTGCTCTATCACCAGGAATTGCGGGCGCTGACGCAGGCCTTTACCGACCTTGACGCGCCTTATGAAGCGCTACGCTCCGGCTTTCTTAAAGCCTACATGGCGCTGCTGGTGATTGCCGGGCTGGTGGCGTGGTGGGGGGTGCTGGCACACAAAAGCCGCCAGGTGGCACAAGAAGAATCCAACCGGCAAACCCGCCTGCTGATGCACGAGATCGAGTCACACCGGCAAACCGACCAGGCCCTGCAAACCGCCAAACTCGTCGCCGAACGGGCCATGCAGGCCGCCGAGCAGGCGAACCAGGCCAAGAGCCGCTACATCAGCGCCATCAGTCACGAGTTGCGCACGCCGCTCAACAGCATACTGGGCTACGCGCAGCTGATGGGCGAAGACACCTCTGTCCCGGCGCACCGGCAGCAGGCGGTGCGCGTCATCAAGCGCGGCGGCGAGCATCTGCTGTCGCTGATCGAGGGCACGCTGGACATTGCCCGTATCGAGAGCGGCAAGCTCACGCTGAACGTCAAACCGATGCATTTTGCGTCTCTGATGGAAGACATTGCCAGCCTGTTTGAGTTGCAGGCGCAGGCCAAGGGCCTGGCTTTTCACTATGTTGAAGACGCCGTGCTGCCGGACGTGGTGCGGGCCGACGAAAAACGGGTGCGCCAGATTCTGATCAACCTGCTGGGCAACGCCATCAAGTTCACCGTGCAGGGCCACGTTACGTTTCGCATCCGCTACGCCCGCGAAATGGCGGCGCTGGAGATTGAAGACACCGGGCCGGGCCTGTCGGCCGAGGAGCACGAGCGCATTTTTGAGCCCTTTACCCGCGCCAATACCCCCGGCGCCACGGCCCCCGGCGCGGGGCTGGGCCTGACCATCGCCAAAATGTTGACCGACCTGATGGGCGGCGAGTTGACGGTCAAAAGCACGCCCGGCGTCGGCTCGGTGTTCAAGGTGAAGCTGTTCCTGCCCGAAGTGCGGGCGACGGCGGGGGCCATCGGCGCCTTGTCCTTGTCGGGCTCTCCGGCGGACCGGCCACGCTCTGACGCCCGCCCACCGCGCCTGGGTTACGCCGGGCCGCGCCAGCGCGTGCTGGTGGTGGACAACGAAGAGGCCGACCGCGAGTTGCTGATTCAACTGCTGCAACCGCTGGGTTTTGAGCTGCGCACCGCCGCCAGCGGCCACGATGCCCTGGACTTGCTGGCTGCCGGTTACCAGCCGAATGTGATCTTCATGGACCTGGCCATGCCCGGCATTGACGGCTGGGAAACCATTCGCCGCGTGCGCACACTGGAGCGCGAATGGCACGGCCCGGCCGTGCGGGCCCACATCGCCATCGTTTCCGCCAACGCGTTTGACAAGGGGCTGGAGAACGATGTCGGCATCCCCGCTGACGATTTCATTCTGAAACCCCTGCGCCACGCCGAGCTGCTTGACTGGCTGGCGCAGCGCCTGTCGCTGACCTGGCTGACGGAGTCACCCGCGCTTGCCGCACCTGCTGAGGCTGTGGTGTCTGATATTGCCGCCCAGCCGGTCGACCTGATCGGCCCCACGCCGTCGCAGCTGGAGGCGTTGCGCGAGGTGGTGAGCCTGGGCTACTACCGCGGCATCATGAACCAGCTCGATGCCATTGACGCGGCGAACCCTGCCTGCGCGCTGTGGGTCGCTGACCTGCGGGGCCTGGCCCGGCAATTCCAGTTTGAAGCCATCGGACAAAAATTGAATTCGGGCTACCCGACAGAACGAGAACCCCATGCCCCAACCCGCTCTTGATAAAACCCTGAACCGCGCCAACAGCGACGTGGTGCTGATCGTGGACGACGTGCCCGACAACCTGGCCGTGCTGCACGACGCGCTGGACGAATCCGGCTACACCGTGCTGGTCGCCACCCACGGCGAAGCGGCCCTGGCGCGCGCCGTGCAAGTGCTGCCCGACATCGTGCTGCTCGATGCCATGATGCCCGGCATGGACGGCTTTGAAGTCGCCCGCCGCCTCAAGGCCAACCCGAAAACGGCGCACATTCCCATCATCTTCATGACCGGCCTGACCGAGACCGAGTACCTGGTGGCCGCGCTGGAAGCGGGCGGCGTGGACTACGTCACCAAGCCCATCAAGCCCAAAGAAGTGATGGCCCGCATGCAGGTGCATCTGCAAGGCGCCCGCGAAAAGCGCCAGGCCCGGTCCGCGCTGGACGCCTTTGGCTACGCCAGCATCACCGTGCGCGTGAGCGACGGCAAGTTGATGTGGCAAACCCCGCTGGCGCGCGACCTCTTGCTGCATTACTACGGCACCGAGGCGCCGCTGACCCCGACGGCGGTGCTGAACTGGTTGCGCCGCCATGTGGCCGAGGCCGAGGCCTTGATCGAGCCGCCGCGCCTGAGCATCGAACTGGGCCCCAAGCGCCTGACCTTTCGCCTGCACCAGCAAATTGGTGACAGCGAGGGCGGCGGCGACTGGCTCATCATCATGCAAGAGGTGTCGGACGAGAGCGTCATCGACGCCATCGACCTGAGTTTCAAACTCACCCCGCGCGAAGCCGAGGTGCTGTACTGGGTAGTCAAAGGCAAGATCAACCGCGACATTGGCGACATCGTCGGCTCCAGCCCGATGACGGTGAAGAAACACCTGGAGCATGTGTTCGCCAAGCTGGGGGTGGAAACGCGCACGGCGGCGGCGGGCATGGCGATGAGCCGCATTCGGCAGTTGCATCCGCAGTTTGAGGGTTAGGTTTAAGGCCGCTTGGCGCCTTCTGGCATCATCAGGCGATGAGACATTTGGACATGATATGAGCCAGCCGATAGAACAACTGCTGGTCTCGCCCGAAGGCAAAACGCTGGAGTTCAAACGCGACCTGTCGTCGCCCAGGAATATCCTCAAGACGCTGGTGGCCTTTGCCAATACGGCTGGCGGCCGCTTGCTGGTTGGCGTGGATGACCAGCAGCAGGTTCTGGGTGTTGCTCAGCCGCTGGACGAGGAAGAGCGCCTGGGTAGTTTGATTGCCGACTCCATCGCGCCACGGCTGGTGCCCAATATTGATCTGATCACCCATCAAGGTAAAAGCTTGCTGGTCATTGAGGTGTTTCCCAGCGGCCTGCGTCCTCATTACCTCAAGGCAGAGGGTGCAGAGCAAGGCGTCTATGTTCGACTGGGCTCCAGCAGCCGCCAGGCGGACCGGGAGCTGATTGCCGAGTTACGCCGTTCTGCCGAAGGCATCGTCTTTGACGAGTTGCCCATGCCGCACCTGACTGTTGATGATCTGAACCTGGACGCGGCGCGGGAGCTGTTCGCCCACCAGCACGCGCTGACCGAGCAAGAGTTGCTGACTTTGCGGCTGCTGACCCGCGAGCAGGGGCGGCTGGTGCCAACGAAAGGCGCGGTCTTGCTGTTTGGCAAAGAGCGGCAGCGCTACTTTCCCGATGCCTGGGTGCAGTGCGGTCGCTTCATGGGCAAGGACAAGGCCCACATTTTTGATCACATTGAAATCCATGCCCACCTGCCCTTGGTGGTGGAGCAAGTGATGGATTTCCTCAGAAAACATGCGATGCGGGGTGCTGATTTTTCTGAAATTCGCCGCAAGGATGTCTGGAGTATTCCGCTCTTGATCCTGCGTGA
>CAJAFJ010000479.1 GCA_903938955.1 uncultured beta proteobacterium
CGTCACCCTGATGGCCGCCGGTTTGCCACTGACTTTGAAAGATGCAACATGAAAAATACCCGCCTCCCTCTGTTGCTGTGCGGGCTGGTCTTCAGCGCTCTGGCCGGTGCCGCGCACGCCTTGCAGGTCACCGATGACCGCGGTGTGCTCGTCACGTTTGATAAAACGCCGCAGCGCATCGTCAGCCTGCTGCCGTCGCTGACTGAAACCGTGTGTGAGCTGGGCCAGTGCCAGCGCCTGGTGGGGGTGGACCGCTACTCCAACTTTCCGGCGAGCGTGCGTGCGTTGCCGCAGGTGGGCGGCGGCCTGGACCCGAATATTGAAGCCGTCGTGGCGTTGCGGCCCGATGTGGTGCTGATGGCGACCTCGTCCCGGGCGGCGGACCGCTTGCGCTCCCTGGGCCTCAAAGTGGTGTCGCTGGAGCCCAAAACGCATGCGGACGTGCAGCGCGTCATGCTCAAGCTGGGGCAGGTTCTGGCGGTGGCCGATGCCCAGAAAATCTGGCGTGCCATTGACGCGGGCGTCTCGGCTGCAGCCCAGTCGCTGCCGCCAGGTGTGCGCAGCACGCGGGTCTATTTCGAGGTCAACCCCGGGCCTTATGGGGCCAGTGAGGCTTCGTTCATCGGCGAAACGCTCACCCGGCTGGGCGTGAAAAACATTTTGTCCGCCAAGCTGGGCCTGTTCCCCAAACTCAACCCGGAATACATCGTGCGCGGCAATCCGGACCTGATCATGATTGGCGAACGCAGCGCAGACGGACTGGCCCAGCGCCCCGGCTGGCACAGCATCCGGGCGCTGCGCGAGCAGCGCGTGTGCATCTTCCCCAGTGAGCTGGCCAACATTCTGGTGCGGCCCGGCCCACGCATGGCGGAAGGCGCGCGGCTGATGGCGCAATGTCTCAATGACAAAGCCCCCCGCGTCAAAATCGCAGGAGCCGCGTCTTGAACTTGCGTCACGGCTCGTTTCTGGCCTGGGTGCTGTTGCTCCTCAGTTTGGTCCTGACCGCCCTGGGCGTGTGCGTGGGAAGCACCGGGTTCGAGAATCTCATCGCCCCCTTGCTCAATCCGCAGCAAGACCCGGATCAGTACGCCATGGCGCGGCAAATTGTGTGGGAGATTCGCCTGCCCCGTACCTTGGGCGCCTGGGCTGCTGGCGCCCTGTTGGGCCTGGCCGGGGCGGTGGCGCAGGGGCTGTTTCGCAACCCGCTGGCTGACCCTTATTTGCTGGGCAGTGCTTCCGGTGCCTCGCTGGGTGTGGCATTGGCGCTGGCGGCCTTGGGCGGTAGTGCGGGCATGTTGGGGGGCAACATGATGAATGGTGACGTGGTGGTCAGCGTGTTCTCCAGCAGCGTGTTGGTGCGCCTGGGCTTGACTGGCGCGGCGTTTGTCGGTGCGGTGCTGGCGGTTTTACTGACCCTGGCGTTGTCGCGCGGGGTGCAGCACACCTTGCGGCTGCTGCTGGCCGGTGTGGTGGTGGGCGTGGTGCTGGGGGCCATGACGCATCTGGTGCTTTTATTTACGCCCGATTCCTTGCAGGCCATGCAGGCGTTCATGCTGGGGTCCACCGGTTTTGTGGGCTGGACCGCTTGCCTGCTGATGGCGGTGGTGTGGGCTGTGTGCGTCGTTGCGGCCTGGCTGCTGGGCCGGGTGCTGGACGGTTTGAGTCTGGGCGATGCCACGGCCCAAAGTCTGGGTTTGCCGCTGGCGCCGATGCGTATTGCGCTGGTGGCGGTGCTGGCGCTGGCCACGGGCACAGCGGTGGCGCAAACCGGCTTGATTGCCTTTGTTGGCCTGGCCGCGCCGCACTTGGTGCGCTCGGTGATCAAGACGACCCACGGCCGCCTGATTTTTCTGTCCAGCCTGATGGGCGCGGTCTTGCTGATGGCGGCCGACATGCTGGCGCGCTGGTTCATTGCGCCGCAGGAGTTGCCGGTCGGTGTGCTCACCGCCGTGCTGGGTGGTGGCTATTTGCTGTGGCTGATGCACCGCAGCACCCGCATTTCTTCGGGAGCCGGGTTATGAGTAATGTTTTGCATTCAATAGCTATCAATGCCCATGCCATAGGCGCAAAGCTCGGACATGTTCAAGTTTTGCACGACATTGACCTGAGTTTCCCCAGTGCCCGTTGGACCAGCATCGTCGGGCCCAACGGCGCCGGTAAATCGACGCTGCTCAAAGTGCTGGCCGGTTTGCTGCCGCATACCGGCGGCGTGTCACTGCTGGGCCAACCGCTGTCCAGTTTGCCGGGCCGTCAGCGCGCGCAGCAACTCTCGTGGCTGGGCCAGAATGAAAGTTCAGGCGAAGATTTAACGGTCCTGGATGTCGCCATGCTGGGCCGCCTGCCGCACCAGCCCTGGCTGGCCGCCCCCAGCGCGGCCGATCACGTCGCCGTCGAGCAAGCTTTGCGCGCCACCCAGGCGTGGGAGTGGCGAGATCGCTCACTGGGTCAACTC
>CAJAFJ010000480.1 GCA_903938955.1 uncultured beta proteobacterium
AACAGTCCCGCGAAACGTCTGACGACATTGAACCCCAGATAGAGCAGTCGGACAACTCACTGGTCCGCCTGATCAACACCATCATCATTGACGCGCAAGCCCTGGGCGCCTCGGACATCCATATTGAAACCTACGCCAGCAAGCGCAAGGTCCGTGTCCGCTTGCGCAAGGACGGGATACTGTCCACCTACATGGAGTTGCCGCACACCTACCGCTCGGCCCTGATTGCGCGTATCAAAATCATGTGCGATCTCGACATCTCCGAGCGCCGTAAACCGCAAGACGGCAAGATCGAATTTTCACGCTTTTCCACCCGACATCGGTTTGAATTGCGTGTCGCCACCATTCCAACCCTGGGCGGGGCCGAGGACATCGTGATACGGATACTGAGTTCGGCCAAACCTGTGGCGTTGAGCCAGCTCGGGCTGTCTGACGGCAATTTGGCCGGCTTGAAAGAGGCGGTCGCACGCCCCTACGGCATGGTGCTGTGCGTGGGCCCCACTGGCTCGGGCAAAACCACCACCCTGCACTCGGTTTTGCAACACCTCAACACCCCGGAACGCAAAATCTGGACGGCCGAAGACCCGGTGGAAATCACGAATCCTGACTTACGCCAGGTGCAGGTGAATGCCAAGATCGACTGGACGTTTGCCAAGGCCCTGCGCGCCTTCTTGCGGGCCGATCCGGACATTGTGATGATCGGCGAAATCCGCGACAAGGAGACCGCCCAGGTGGCGATTGAAGCCTCCCTCACCGGCCACCTGATATTCAGCACCTTGCACACCAACAGCGCGGCAGAAACCATCATCCGCCTGCTCGACATGGGCATGGACCCATTCAATTTCGCAGATTCGCTGCTGTGCGTTTTGGCACAACGCCTGGCACGCCGGCTCTGCACAGACTGCAAACGCGTCGAAGCTGCAGATGACGTGTACATCGAAGAATTGCTGCTGGACTACCTTCATGGTTTTCCCGAAGACCTGCGGATCGACCGTGAGGCACTGCAGACCGAATGGGAGCAACGCTTCTGCGGGTCCGGCCCGTTGTTGCGCTACCACCCTGTCGGCTGCACGCGATGCAACGGCACCGGGTACAAGGGTCGACTCGGTCTGCATGAGCTACTGAACGTAGAACCCGGTATCCGCCGCCTGATCCAGACCAGCGGGCGCCCCGAAACCATTCAACATGAGGCCATGCGCAGCGGTCACTTCCGCACCCTGCGCCAGGACGGCATTGAGAAGGTCTTGCAGGGACTGACGAGCATTGACGAAGTACGGGCCAACTGCAACGCCTGAATACAACGGATCAGGGTGGACGGGTAAAATCGCCCCATGATCCCGAATAAAAAACCTGCCCCCAACGCGCCCCGCCACGACGAACGACTGGCCAAACGCGTCGCCGAAATCGTGCCCTGCTCCCGTCGCGAGGCTGAGCAATACATTGAAGGCGGCTGGGTCAGCGTCAACGGCAAAGTGGTTGAAGAACCCATGTTCCGGGTGGCCGAGCATAAAGTCGAGATCGACAAAAACGCCAGCCTGATGGAGCTGGTGGATGTGACGCTGCTGCTGCACAAACCCCCGGGCTATGAAGCCCTGGCCGAGTTGGAAGATGCCAGCAAAAAAGTTAAACCGGCGCAGCAGTTGCTCAGCGCCGCGACCCAGGCGAAAGACGACATTTCAGGTACACGCCTGCTCAAGCGCCACTTTGCCGGCCTCACCGCCGCCGTCGAGCTGGAAACCGGTGCCAGCGGGCTGCTGGTGTTCACACAAGACTGGCGCGTGCTGCGCAAGCTGGAAGAAGACGCCGGCGTGATTGAGCAAGAACTTATTGTGGAAGTCGCCGGTGAGGTCGCTCCGGCCGTGTTGGACCGGCTCAACCACGGCCTGGCCTCCGATGGCCGCCCGCTGCCGCCGGTCAAGGTCAGCCTCAACAGTTCCAGCGACACCGCCACCAAGCTGCGTTTTGCCATCAAGGGCTCGCACCCGGGCCTGATTGCCTACCTGTGTGAACGTGTGGGCATGCAGATTTTGAGCATGAAGCGCATTCGCGTGGGCCGGGTCTCGCTGGCGCAACTGCCGGTGGGCCAGTGGCGCTACCTGCACGCGCACGAGCGCTTCTAAGCCCCGCCTCCGCAAAGCGAGGCAACCGCCCATCGCCTTGCCTGGCGAACCGTCTCAGGCGCTGAACAACTGGGTTCGCGCCGCATCGGTGATGGCCACCACACAAGGATGCGTGATGCGCCGCTCGACCGAGATGGCAAAAAACTCCTCCACCAGCTCATCGGTGCGCCCTATCACCTCGACGCCAAA
>CAJAFJ010000481.1 GCA_903938955.1 uncultured beta proteobacterium
CCGGCAGCCCCGGCACCCACAATCACCACGTCGAAATTTTTCATGGGCCGCAGTGTAGGCGCTGACATCGGCGCCGGGTGGGCTTAACGTGTCTGCTTGTTGCGGGCCACCAGATCAATCGCCTTGCGTGACATGCCATCGATATGGGTAGTGATGCCAGACAGCACATTGGCCACCACGGCAAATTCCCGCCCGTGTTGGCCTGCCCGCGCCGCCATCACCTGGGCGTTGAAACTGACCACTTTAGCTTCGCGGGCCACCGTCTGGATGTCAGACACGATCCCCGTCAGCTCTTTCATCATCAGTGCGGCCTTGCTTTTTGAAATATTGTCAAAAGTCGATGTGGCGGTGTTCAACGCGTCGAGCACGGAATCTGTGGTGCTGACCAGTTCGTTCAGGGACCGAAGATGCGAGCTGCCACTGCCAATGTTTTGCAGCGTGGTGCGCATTTGCTGCATGAAATTGTCGATCAGCGGTCCAACGCCATGGGGTCCTTTGTACGTGTCATGCACCCGTTGGGCGCTGGGGGCGTCAAAGTCGGCGGCGGCAGCGAGCAACTGGACATGGCTGTCACAAAACAGCTGACATGTTTTTTGCGCAGCCAGCAAGTGAAGCTCGCTGCCATTGGCGGCCAGCACGGTTTGCAAAATCATGCGCTGTGACAGCATGCGCTGGCGCGCCGCCAAATTGACCAGCGACATCGACTCATTGGCCGCGGGCGGCGGGGTGCTCACTGGGCGCACGGGCAAACTCGGTAGGAATCTTGCTCCGGGTGCCTGCGAATTAAGTGAAACGGACGGGGTGGACATCGCAAATTCTCCAAGAGTGTTCCCTTGGAGTGAGCAATATACAGGCCAGTTATTAACCTAAATCAAGAATTCAGCGACGGACGGGCTTGTCTTCAAATCCCGCCTGTTGGGCGGGCAAGCTGCACGATGTGTGCGACCTGCTGTGCGATCGGCGTCGGTATGGGTTCGTGACCGGCCAGCACTGCGGTAATCCAGCGGGCGGTGCTGGTGGCATCTGGCGCGGGCAGGCCCGGCACGCTGGCCAGTGAACCACTTTGTGGCTCCTGCACCCGGGTGGTTTGACCGTGGGCAAAAGCGTCCATCGCCGGGGTGCGGCGCGCATCGGCCACCGGCTCGCCTTCGGTGCCGCGCAGCAGCAGGGCGGTGGCGTGCACCAGGCTGAAAGTGGCGGTCATCGAGGCGGCGTATTCCGGGTGCGTGTAGCTGCTGACCACTACCGCCGGCCCATCGCATGGGTTCATCAGTTTGACCAGGCTGTGCGCCGGGTTGCGCAAGCCGACCACGCGGCGCACGTCCAGCAGGCGCTGTAAGCCGGGGCACAAGAGGCCCGTCGGCACGTATTGAACCTGACCCGGTGCGATGGCTTCAATCACGGCTTGGGTCGGTACTGTCAGGCCCATCAGCACCTCTTGCGACGAAATTCGGGTGGGCTCGGTGGCCATGCCATGCACCACGACCGGGAAACCTTCACGCGCCAGCAGTAGCGCCAGCAAGGGCGTGAGCACCGGCAGCTTGCGGGCGCCGTTGTAGCTGGGCAGCACCACGGTGGTGCGGCCCTGGGTGGGTACTTTGTGCAGGCGGGCGTGGGTGGCGTCCAGAAATCCGGCCATCTCGTCAGGCGTTTCACCCTTGATGCGCATGGCCAGACAAAACGCGCCGATTTCCAGATCGGTGACGGCACCGTCCAGCACCTGGCCAAACAGGTCGGTGGCCTGTTCGCGTGTGAGAGACCGGGCGCCGTCTTTGCCGCGCCCGATGTCCTTGATGTAGTGACTGATGCCCATGTGCTGAAGGTCCGTAAACGTTGATGACTTTGGGCTACCAGTTTAGGCGCCAGCGGCGCTGGGCATCTAAACGCTTTGCAGATGACTTGCCTGTGTACTCTTCACCATCCGCTGCAGTTGCGGCACGCACGAGCCGCAGTTGGTGCCGCATTTCAAGGCGCCTTGCAGCGAGGCCAGCCGCTCGGAGGCGGAGCCTTCGCATTGGCTCAAATGCGCGTCAATCGCCACATCCGTCACATTGAAGCAGGCACACACGGCCTTGCCGCGCGACACCACTTGCACCGGCGGTTTGGCGCCGGGCAGCAGCAGGGCGCGACCGTAGTCTTGTGCGGGCAGCTCGTCTTGCAACAGCGTCGTGATCCAGCTTTGGGCGCTGGTGTCGCCGGCCAGCAGAAAGCCTTCCAGCGTGGTGTTCACCTCTGAGCGATGCAACAGCGCGGCGCGGTGCTGGCTGCGCTTTTTGTCGGCGTAACGCACCACAAAAGGGTTGTCCAGGTTCAGCAGCGCCTCGATTTGCGCCAACAGCGCGGCGGGGGGCGCCTCGGCATGGCTGGCGCGAAACAGCAGGCCGGTACGCTCTGCGGTCTGCTCCTGTGCCGCGCTGGTCGCCAGGGGCTGTCCGTTGGAAAAGGGCACGCAGCTGGCGTAGTCAAAGCGCGCCATCAGTTGCTGCAACTCGGTGCGTGCCGTCAGCACATGGTCCGACGGCAACCACGCCACGGCCAGCATGGACCACGGCAGGTCAGCTTTTAAGACCTTGACCGCCGCGTGCTTGAATTCGGGCTGTTTCGAGTCCGGGCAAAAAACCGAGGTGGTGAGCGCGTTGACGCCTGCCAGTCGCTCTCCTGACGCACTGGTGCCGCTTAAAAATTCTTCGCCCCAGTGCATCGCCATGAAGAGCTGGCTCATGCCGAGTTCGGCACTGGCTTGCACCGGCACCATGATGGAGCCGCGCTTGCTGGTGACATGCACCAGATCGCCTTCTTTCAACAGGCGGCGCGCCATGTCTTGCGGGTTCATCTGGATGGCGGGTTCGCTGACGTGGCCGAACAGGCGGCCCAGCGTGCCGGTGCGGCTCATGCCGTGCCACTGGTCGCGCAGGCGCCCGGTGGTCAACGAGAACGGGTAGCGTGATTCACGCGGCTCGGCCACCGGTTTGTAGACCGTGTTGATGAGGCGGGCGCGGCCATCGGGGGTGGGAAACAGGCCGTTTTCATACAACCTTGTTTTGCCGTGAATCTGGCCTTCGGGCAAGGGCCATTGGCGGGGGGATTGGTTGAGCAGGTCGTAACTCATGCCGGTGATGTCGAGATCGCGGCCCCGGGTGGTTTCGCGGTGTTCTTGCCAGATGGATTCTGGGGTGGGGTAGGGGAATAAGGTGAGCTTTGACCCTGCAATGGCTTCCAGCCGTTGCGCGAAATCGACGGCGATCTGCCAGTCGTGGCGGGTTTGGCTGGGGGCGGCCACGGCGGCGCGCACGCGGGAGATGCGGCGCTCGCTGTTGGTGACGGTGCCTTCCTTTTCGCCCCAGGTGGTCGCGGGCAGCAGCAGGTCGGCGAACTGGCAGGTGGCGGTGGTGGCAAAGGCTTCTTGCACCACGACGAATTCGGCGCGCTCCAGGGCGCGGCGCACGGTGGCCTGGTCGGGCATGGATTGAGCAGGGTTGGTGCAGGCAATCCACAGTGCTTTGATTTCGCCATCGGCGGCGGCCTGGAACATCTCGACCGCGGTTTTTCCGGGTTTGGACGGCACGTCTGGCACGCCCCACAGCGCCGCCACTTCAGCGCGGTGCACCGGATTGCTCATGTCGCGGTGCGCTGACAGCAGGTTGGCCATGCCGCCCACTTCGCGCCCGCCCATTGCGTTGGGCTGGCCGGTGAGCGAGAACGGGCCGGCACCGGGTTTGCCGATCTGACCGGTTGCCAGGTGCAAATTGATGAGCGCCGCATTCTTGGCCGTGCCGCTGCTGGACTGGTTTAGCCCCTGGCAGTACAGGCTGAGCGTGGGGCTACGTTGCGCCGTATCGCCTGCGGTCATGCCCGCGAACAGCTGGGCTGCCTTGAACAGGTCCTCTTTGGCAATGCCGCAAATCTGCGCCACGCTGTCGGGCGTGCAGTCGCGCACGGTGGTTTTGAGGGCATCAAAACCGCTGGTGTGGGCGGCCAGGTAGGCGGTGTCGAGCCAGCCTTCCCACAGCATGATGTGCAACATACCGTTGAACAGCATCACGTCGGTGCCGGGCTGGATCGGCAGAAATAAATCGGCAATCTCGGCGGTGTCGGTGCGGCGCGGATCGCACACCACAATCTTCAAAGCCGGGTTGGCTTTGCGGGCGTCTTCAATCCGGCGAAACAGAATCGGGTGCGCGTAGGCGGTATTGGAGCCGACGATGAAAATCGTGCCCGCATGGTTCACGTCGTCGTAGCAGGTGGGCGGCGAATCCATGCCCAGCGTTTGTTTGTACCCGGCCACCGCGCTGCTCATGCACAGGCG
>CAJAFJ010000482.1 GCA_903938955.1 uncultured beta proteobacterium
GCCCACGCTGCGAACCGTATTGAAGCCCAGAAAAGTAACGGCCTGCCCAATGCTGACCACGGGTTTTTGCAAGCCATAAAAAGGGGAATTGACAGTGCCCAGCACCTTGGCCGCAATCAGGGGTTCCCCCATCACAATGCTGCTCAATTCTGCAGAAGTCGCATTGGCGACAAAATCCCGCGACACGAGTTTTTGCAAGGAAGGCGGCGGTCGGGGTATACGGCGAAGCTCAGCCACGATGGCTTGCTTGCGTTCGTTGTCCAGCGCATCGTGCGCTACCAATTGAAAGGACGCCAGGGCGGCGGGCACTTCAACAGGCATGGCGGGTGTTTCGGGACGGGCAATTGGTTCAGCCGGAACAGGCACGCGTACATCCCCTTGTAGTGCAGGGGTGCGCTGTGGCGACGGCCGTGCTGCCGGTCGTGTCGGCTTCGCGGTTTTCCCCAGAAACAACACCGCCACCACCACAACGAGCAAGACAGCGATGCCAATAAAAATGAGCGCCATGTCAGCAATCTTTCAAAATTAGCCCATTATCAAGAATCAGGCGAAGCTGGCTTCCTCGGCCCGGGAGTCGCCGCGATTGTCCTTCCAGAACACGCCCAACTTGTCGCCGACCTGGGCGTCTTTCACGACCAACTGCAGGAACGGATTGCGGGACACCCCCGGGCCCCACTCGGCGGTCAGGACCGGATGTCCGTTATGGGTGACCGTAACTTCGGTGATGTGCCACGCCGGGATCAGCTTTCCCACGGCATCTTTGCGCTGACCGGACTCCATGTCGTGGCTCATCAGCACACGGACAATGGCCTTGCCCCCCACCACTTGGGCGCGAATGCGTGTTGGATTTGACATCGTCAGCGCCTGGTTTGAATTTTGAAAATGCGAGCGAACGGGCAGCGATCAAGCACCGCAGCCCCCTTGTATGACCTGGATTTTTTTGCTGGCAAACCATGCCTGGCCGTCGGCCATCAACGCGACGGTATACACCTTGGTCGACTGGGCCAGCTTGACGCGGGTGGCCAAGTTGGCCTCCACGCGGTCCGTCACATTGAAGACGGCGATCAGGGTGGTGGGGTTCTTCTCCACCAGGAGCAGCAATTGCCTGACGCCGGGCAAGGTCGTGCGGGCAGTCAACGCCACCGCATCGCCGTTTTCCGCCAGATCGGGGCCCTCGATAAACACGTCGGGGCTTTCAACCGGTGCTGCGGCGCCCAAGGCCTTGACGACATCGGCGACGGTTTTGGCGGCAAACGCGTCTTGGTTATAGGCCAACGCATATCGGGGAAACAAACCGGTGGCAGCCAACAAGGCCGCCACCCTGGCACTGTGCGTGAGGGCCTGGCGTCGCGTTTGCATGTACATCTCCTGGTTTGAATCGGTGCAACAAAAATTGTACCGGCTCAAACCCGGCGACCTCGGCTAGGCCACAAACACCCGTGCCTTGCGCGGTGTCAGCACCAGCGTCTCGTTGGTTTGCAGGCCCAGTTCATTGAACAGTTGCGCCGGAATATGCGCCTCGATGATCTCGCCGCTGCCTGCGGCTATCGCGTCCAGCGGCAGCAGCTCCAAGCGGGCAATCGGACCCACCACGATGGCGCGGGTCAGCTTGGCGACGATGCCGCGCGGCTGATCGGCCGGGCTCAAACCGGGCTTGAAGCGCTGCACTTCCAGGTCATGGGGCCGCACGTAGGCAAACGCTTTGGCATCTTGCGCATCGCCATGTTCAGGCGTCGCCAGGCGCAGGCCGTGGTGATCTTCGCCAATCAGCATTTCGCCTTCGTGGGCGCGGCCATGAAACAGGTTCACGTCGCCCAAAAAGCCATAGACAAACGGGCTGGCCGGGTGGTCCCACACGTCCTGCGGCGAGCCGATTTGCTCGATGTTGCCGCTGTTCATCAGCACCACGCGGTCGGACACCTCCAGCGCTTCTTCCTGGTCGTGCGTGACAAAGATGCTGGTGACATGCAGGTCGTCATGCAGACGGCGCAACCAGCGGCGCAGTTCCTTGCGCACCTTGGCGTCGAGCGCGCCAAACGGCTCGTCCAGCAGCAGCACCTTGGGTTCGACCGCCAGGGCACGGGCCAAAGCGATGCGCTGGCGTTGGCCGCCGGAGAGTTGTGCCGGGTAGCGGTCTGCCAGCCAGTCGAGTTGCACCAGGCCCAGCAGTTCATGCACTTTTTGCTTGATCACCGATTCAGACGGACGCGTGGCGCGGGGCTTCATGCGCAGGCCGAAGGCGACGTTGTCGAACACGCTCATGTGGCGGAACAAGGCGTAGTGCTGGAACACAAAGCCGACGTTGCGCTCACGCACATGCACATCGGTGGTGTCTTCGCCGCTGAACAGGATGCTGCCGCTGTCAGCCGTTTCCAGCCCGGCGATGATGCGCAGCAGCGTGGTTTTGCCGCAGCCAGACGGGCCCAGCAAGGCGACCAGTTCGCCGGAATTGATGTCCAGCGAGACGTCCTTCAGGGCTTTGAAGCTGCCGAAGTCTTTGCTGACGTTGCGAATTTCGATGCTCATAATTTTCTCAATTAATTTTTGATTCAGACCACAGCCCGCTCGGGTGGAAGATCTGCCGCCGCTTTTTGGTCACGCTCAAACTGCCACTCGACCACCGACTTGATCACCAGCGTCAACACCGCCAGCAGCGCCAGCAACGAGGCCACGGCAAACGCCGCCACCGACTGGTATTCGTTGTACAGAATCTCCACATGCAGCGGCATGGTGTTGGTCTGGCCCCGGATGTGGCCAGACA
>CAJAFJ010000483.1 GCA_903938955.1 uncultured beta proteobacterium
ATGCCGCCCAATTATTGGAAGCGCAGCAAAATGTGTATTACGCACGGCAACAGTTGTCGGTGTTGATCAATCAACCGGTGCCGCAGCTGGCGGCGCTGGACGTCGCCCGGCTCAATCTGCTGCCGCCCAGTCCGGCAACATTGGCGCAGTGGATCGTGCTGGCCGATCAGAATAGTCCTGAAGTCAAGGCGCTGGAGGCTCGTCAAGAAGCCGCGCGGTTGCAGATAGACAAGACTCAGGCAGGACACCTGCCAACGCTGGACGTGGTGGTGCAGTGGTCGATCAGTGACAGCGAGAACGTGACACGCTTGAACTCCAGCTATGACACCCGATCCGTTGGGGTTCAACTGTCGGTGCCTTTGTATGCGGGCGGCTATGTTAATTCGGCGGTGCGACAGGCCTTGGCTGAGCATGTGCGCGCAGTCGAAACGCTGGAAGCCACGCGCCGTGACCTGGGTTTGCGGATACACAAGGAGTTTCGTGGTGTGACGGAAGGCGTTTTGCGGGTCAAAGCACTCGAACAAGCGGTGCGTTCGGCTGAGCAGGCCGTCATTTCCAGTCGCAAGTCGGCCCAGGCGGGGGTCAGAACGCAATTGGATGTACTGAAAGCGGACGCACAAAAAATGGAGTCCATGCGCGATTTGGCACAAGCGCGATATTTGTATTTACTGTCAAAGCTGCGCTTAACGGCGTTGGCTGGATTGGCAATGCACGAAAGCATCCATGAAATCAATACCTACCTGTCAGTAACTAACTGATCACGGCGAAAGCACTCATTCATGAGCAGAAATGGAAATTGCTGGGTTAATGGGCTTGGCAGCATCCCATACCCCAAATAGATTGGTCGTATTTCAAACTTGAACCCAGACTATGACTAAACCATGCCGACCCGGTTGGTTGTTGGTTACCCAAAACGACGTTTTGGCGTTAAATTTGATGGTGGATTCAAGTCTGAAGTGCAACAGTTTGATTATGCAGTTGTAGCTGTTCCATAAAAACTTCGTGTGGCGTTCTGTAGACGAGGCATGGCCAATTCGATCTCGGTTGGGGTGTTGGCACCGCGCTCCCAAGAGGAATAAGGATGGGCAAAGCAAAAGTCCGACTCAAGCATGGCAGCGATGCGCTCATGCTGGGCGAACTCACGACCGTTGTCGGTCGTCAAGGTGTGAACGCACATCGAAAAAGTCTTCAGCAAGGCAATCAAGGCCTCAGAGACCAGCTCTGCCGTCTTGAATGGAAGAACATGTGCAATCAAGGAGTAGCGCGAGATGCGTTTGTTGATCATGACCAGCGCCTGTTTCTGCCCATCTGGAGCAAACAGTAAAATTCAGCAAACAGGATTTCTTATGAACATTTTTTACCGCCCCAAGTACCAGTCCGAAGCCACGCAATTCATTGCCCAACTCAAAGACCAAGACCCTGAGCTCGACGCCAAGCAGCGCGAGGGCGTTGCCTTGCTGTGGGACAAAAAAGTCGACCGCAGCGCCTGGAGCGAGTACCGCGAAGCCCAAGTGGACCAAAAGCCGTACCCGTACCAGACCGCTCCCAAGTAATATTTTCAATTCAAATTGACCTCCCGCCCTCGCAGCCCTTGCGCAGGCCGTGACTCAATGCCTAGCCAACAATGACTGAAGCCGTTGACAGCAGCGCGCTGCTGCTCGCTGCTGCGACCGATTCAGCAGGCATGCCCGAGGTCGTCGACCAGATCGCGCTGGCCCGGCTCTATGGTGAGCCGCTGTTTGCCATGCCACGGGATTTGTACATTCCGCCGGATGCGCTGGAGGTTTTTCTCGAAGCCTTTGAAGGCCCGCTGGACTTGCTGCTTTACCTGATCCGCAAGCAAAACTTCAATATTCTCGACATCCCCATGGCGGGTGTCACGCGCCAGTACCTGGTCTATGTGGACGAGATTCGCGGGCGTAATCTGGAGCTGGCTGGCGAATACCTGCTGATGGCCGCGATGCTGATCGAGATCAAGTCGCGTATGCTGCTGCCGCCCAAAAAACTGGCCGAAGGGCAGGAAGCCGAAGACCCGCGTGCCGAGCTGGTGCGCCGCCTGCTGGAATACGAGCGCATGAAACTGGCCGGGGCCAAGCTCAATGCCGTACCGCAATTTGGCCGCGACTTCCTCAAGGCCCAGGTGTTTATCGAACAGTCACTGCAGCCACGCTTTCCGGATGTGAGCGCGGTGGATCTGCAAGAAGCCTGGCGCGACATCATGAAACGCGCCAAGCTGGTGCAAACGCACAAGATCACGCGCGAAGAACTCTCGGTGCGCGAGCACATGACCATGATGCTGAAAAAACTGCAAGGCCGCCGCTTTGTCGAGTTTGAAGAATTGTTTGATGCCAACCAAGGCGCGCCGGTGCTGGTGGTGACCTTCATCGCCATGCTGGAACTGGCCAAAGAAACCCTGATTGAAATTACCCAGGCCGAGGTCTATGCACCCATCTACGTCCGCCTGGCCTACTCTCCCACCTGAACGCCTGAACCGCGACATCGCCGTGAACCAACCTTTAGCCCCCTCGCCCACCCTTCATTTTGATGTGCTGATTGTCGGCAGCGGCCTGGCCGGTCTCAGTGCTGCCTTGTTGCTCAGCGCCACCAAGCGCGTGGCCGTCATCACCAAACGCGCCGTGCACGAAGGCTCCAGCGGTTGGGCCCAGGGCGGCATTGCTGCCGTGTGGAGCAAGGACGACAGTTTTGAAGCCCATGTCGACGACACGCTGGTCGCAGGCGCGGGCCTGTGCGATCTGCCCGCCACGCGTTTCGTGGTCGAGCAAGCACCGCAAGCCATTGCCTGGCTGCAAAAAATGGGCGTGCCCTTTTCTGAAGAAGCCGGCCAGTTGCACCTGACGCGCGAAGGCGGCCACAGTGCACGGCGCATTGTGCATGTGACCGACGCCACCGGCGCCGCCGTGCAAACCACGCTGATTGAGCGGGTGCGCCAGACGCCCAGCATCACCCTGTTCGAAAACCACACACTGGTCGACCTGATCACCGACGCCAAACTGGCCCCGCACAGCACGGACCATGACGGTGCGGCCAAACCGACCCGCTGCCTGGGCCTGTACGCGCTGGACGAAGCCACCGACGAAGTGCAGACCTTCCAGGCGCCGCACACCATTCTGGCCACCGGCGGCGCGGGCAAGGTCTATCTGTACACCACCAACCCCGACACCGCCACCGGCGACGGCATTGCCGCCGCCTGGCGCGCCGGCTGCCGGGTGGAGAACATGGAATTCATCCAGTTCCACCCGACCTGCCTGTACCACCCGCACGCCAAATCGTTTTTGATCAGTGAAGCGGTGCGCGGCGAAGGCGGCCGCCTGCTGCTGCCGGACGGCACCCGTTTCATGCCGCAGCACGACCCACGGGCTGAGTTGGCGCCACGCGATGTGGTGGCCCGCGC
>CAJAFJ010000484.1 GCA_903938955.1 uncultured beta proteobacterium
AGAGCCAGTGCGGCGGCATGTCGGGCGCGTCGGTTTCCATCACGATTGATTCGAGCGGCAGGCTGGCAGCCAAACGGCGCAGCTGCAAGGCCCGTTCATAAGTGAGCGCACCGCCAAAACCCAGCTTGAATCCCAGATCAATAAAAGCCTGCGCCTGCTGCTCACTGCCGTTGAAGGCATGGGCAATGCCGGTCCATGCGGTGCCGCGCATCTCCCGCGCCACCGTGCGCAAGCCTTTTAGCAGTTGGTCAGCCGAGCGACGCACATGCAGGATCACTGGCAAGCCGTGTTTGCGCGCCAGCTTGAGTTGCGCTGTATAAAAATAGTCTTGCCGCTCACGCAAAGGGCTCACCTGCAGATCCGGCACAAAGAAATCGAGCCCGATTTCACCCACCGCCACCAGGCGCGGGTCATCGCGGTAGCGCTCCAAATACGCATCCAGCGTCGGAAGGTCGTCATCAGCCGCCTGGCCCACGTACAGCGGATGAATGCCCAGCGCGTAGCTGTCGCCGCCGGCATGCGCCAGCTGTCGCACGGCATCAAAGTTGGCCACCGACACGGCGGGCAGCACGCAATGCGCGACCTGGTTGGCGGCAGCCCGGGCACGCACGGCGGGGGTGAGCGCGCCGAACTCGGCGGCATCCAGGTGGCAATGGGTGTCGATCCAGAACATCTATCTCAGCCCCATCAAACTCGGTCAATAGCGCCGCGCAACACCGTTCTCGATCAGCACCCGGTCGCCGACCCGGATCTCGGCGGCGCTGGTTTGCGTCACGACCTGGTTGGAGCCGTTTTGCATGCGCACGGTCAGTCGGAAGCCATCAGCAGTTTGCTGGTTATTTTTCTCGATTTGGTTGCCGGCATAGGCACCACCGGCCGCACCGAGCACGGTGGCTGCCGTATTACCGCGGCCGCCACCCACCTGATGACCCAGAATACCGCCGACCACGGCACCTGCAATAGCCCCCGCACCAATGCCGCTGCCGCCAATGCCGGCGTTGTCGATCCGCACCAACTCAATCGACTGCACCACGCCATAACCCGAGTAGACGCCGCTGGGGCTGGACGACTGCGGGTAGTTAGACGACTGTGGATACGAACTTGAACTGTTATTGGCGGGCTGCATGTTGCCGCAAGCGCCCAGCGCCAGCAATGCGGCCAAAGCGGTGACGGACTTGAATGTGATGATGGATTTCATGAACTGATTCTCCTTGAGGTTAGGAAACGGTTGGACTTGAGCCGCCAGTTTGAACCTATTTTTTTCACCCTTCTGTGCGTAGGCTCACATACGCGACTGGAAAACGACAGCAGGTTTTTTACTCAAATCCTATGACGTCAACAGCGTCAAATACGCCGGTCGCTTGTTGGCCATGATCTGGAAGCTGCGCAGCAAGTGGGCCAGTTCACTGTCTGCAATGCCGTAGAGCCGGGCAACGAACATGGCGTTTTGGGCGCGCAGGGTGTCCTGGGCTTTGGCTTTCAAAGACAGCACTGTATCCATTCGCGGCAGCCCGTTCAAACCACCCTACTCTTCCGACAAACGCCCCTGCACCAGCCGCAACTGCCGCCCACATCGGGCCGCCAAGGTTTCATCGTGGGTCACCACAATAAACGCGGTGCCCTGGGTGCGGGCCAGTTCCAGCATCAGCTCAAACACGCCGTTGGCGGTGTTGCGGTCCAGGTTGCCGGTGGGCTCATCGGCCAGCACGCAAGCCGGTTGCGTGACCAGGGCGCGGGCAATGGCGACGCGCTGGCGCTCGCCGCCGGAGAGTTCGGCCGGGCGATGGTGCAGCCGGTCTTGCAGACCTACGCTGGTCAGTATGCAGGTCGCAGCCTCGGCACTTTGGACGGGCGCCTGACGCCGAATCCACAAGGGCTGGCCACGTTGTCTAGCGCGCTGAACTCGGGCAGCAAATGGTGAAACTGGTAAACAAAGCCGAGG
>CAJAFJ010000485.1 GCA_903938955.1 uncultured beta proteobacterium
ACATCGAAATGCTGACCATCGGCCAGTACCTGGCGCCGTCAACGTCCCACCTCACCGTCAAGCGCTACGTCCATCCCGACACCTTCAAGATGTTCGAGACAAAAGCCTATGAGATGGGCTTCAAGCACGCTGCCGTGGGCGCCATGGTGCGCTCCAGCTACCACGCGGATCAGCAAGCGGGTCACGCCATGGGCACGCCAGCGGCCTGAAACCAGGGTTTCACCCAAAGCCCGCATGTTGATGCTTTGACGGCAGGAGCCTGATTTGACCGAAAACTCACCGCTCAACAAAGGCCTCTGGTTCAAACCCCAGTCACTTGAACAGTTGGCCGACGCCGGGGCCTGGTCGCGGGGCTTGATGCTTTACCGCAATCAAAAAGTCCTGAGCCTGGAGATTGAACCGCTGCAGGACCACTGGCTGCTCTTGGGCGAAGTGCAGGGCAGCCAGCGTGAGCCCTACGAGGTGTCGATTGAGATGGCGCTGATGCCCGACGGTCAAGTGGACTACTGGGACAGCGAATGCGAATGCCCGGTTGACAGCCAGTGCAAACACGGCGTGGCGCTCATGCTCAAAGCCGCTTACCAGGGCCTGCAATTACTCAACAGCCAAAGTGGCTTTGACGCCGCAACCAGCCTGCTCACGCCGCCAACGCCCGAACAGGTGGAGGCCATGCGCCTGACCGCCCTGACCCGCTCACAGGAAATTGCCCGCCTGCAAGCCGAGGCCCAGCTGATGAGCTGGCTGCAAGAACTCGACCGCGCCAACGGCATCCTGCCGGAGCAGGGCGCCGGCCAGCCTGGCCCCAAAAGCAGCCAGGCCGTCGTGCGGCCCGAACAATTCCTGTACCTGCTGACCGTGCTGGGCGCCCACAGCCCCACGCCGCGCCTGCAATTGGAAGCCGTGGTGTCCTACCCCAAAGTCAGCGGCGGTTGGGCCAAGCCCAAGGCCATCAAAACAGCACCCTACAAAGGCCAGTTGGTCTTTGACATGGCCAGCGACGCCGACCGGCAGGTGCTGCAACTCATGCGCGCCATGCCCGAGAGCACCCGCTACACCTACAACTTCAGTGCCAGCGCCATTCCGGGCGGCATGGCTGGCCAGATCGCCTTGCAGCAAGCGGCCAGCACCGGACGACTGTTTCTGGACGATGGCAAAGGCGGCCCGGGCACCATCATGCAGTGGGGTCCGCCACAAGCCTTGCGCTGGGAATGGCACGAGGTCAACGCCCCCGCGTCAACCGAACCCAGCTGGGCGCTGCGCGCCAAACTGGCGGACAGCGACGCCCGCCTGTGCCTGAACACGCCCCCGTTGTACTTGGACGCGGTGCGCGGCCTGTGCGGCCCGGTGCAAGCCGAAGGCATTCCTGACAGTCAGCTGGAGGTGCTGCTCAAAGCCCCGCCACTCAAACCCTCGGCGCTGCAAAAACACCAGGTCGCGCTGATCCAGCGCCTGGGCCGCTTGCCACTGCCGCCGGTACTGCAAGCGCTCACGCCCCTGAACGGCATCACGCCCACGGCCTGCCTGCACCTGTCGATCGCCCTGCCCGAAGACGCGCCGGTTGTCGGCCTGATTGAAGCCCAACTGAGCTTTGACTATGCGGGCCACCGCGGCTGGTGGGTTGGACAGGGCAACTCGGTGGTGATCGACAACGCGCAAGGCCGCTTCCTGCTGCAGCGCGACGCCGAGACTGAACTCGATGCCATCACCAGCCTATCTGACCTGGGACTACGCGCGGCCGACAAAGGCCTGTTTGGCATTCCCGGCCACGAGTCGCAGCAAACCTGGCTGCACTGGGCCGACAACCATTTCTCCGTCCTGCGTGACGCAGGCTTCGAGGTCACGTTGGCCGACAGCCTGAAAAGCTGGATCACCCACGCCGACACGCTCGACGTGCAACTGAAACCCGAGGGCGATGACACCGAAGAAGGCGCCACCTCGCCGTGGTTTGACCTGTCATTGGGCATGGAAATCGACGGCCAGCGCCACAACATCCTGCCCTGGCTGCCCGACCTGATTGCCGCCGCAGCCAATAGCCCGCTCGACCCCGAAACCGGCCTGCCCGACATCCCGCCGTTTGTCTACCTGCCCGCGCCCAGCGGCCAGGGCTTTATCCGCCTGCCGACCGACACCCTCAAGCCCTGGATGGCGGCACTGCTGGAACTGGTGGGTGATCGGGCGCACGACTTCACCGGTGACAGCCTGAAACTCTCGCGCCTCGACGCCATGCGCACCACCGCCTCGCTGGGCGAAGGCGCGGTGTGGGAGGGTGCGCAACACCTGCGCGAGATGGTGCAGCGCCTGAGCGGCCGCGCCGAGCTGCCCGATGTGGCGCTGCCCAAGAGCGTCAAGGCCAGCTTGCGTCCCTACCAGCAGCAAGGTGTCAACTGGCTGCAGTTTTTGCGCGAATACGGCCTGGCCGGCATTTTGGCCGACGAC
>CAJAFJ010000486.1 GCA_903938955.1 uncultured beta proteobacterium
AAGCTGATGCGCAGCCCCTTTCTGGAACCCGCCTGGATGGTCGGTATTGACCCCGAGTCCGACGGCTTGAAACGCGCCGCGGCGATGGGCATCAAAGTGACGTCCGAAGGCGTCGACGGCCTGCTGCCGCATGTGCTGGCGGACAACATCCAGATCGCTTTCGACGCCACCTCGGCCTATGTCCACGCCGAAAACAGCCGCAAGCTCAATGAACTCGGCGTGATGATGATCGACCTGACGCCCGCCGCCATCGGCCCCTTCTGTGTGCCACCGGTCAATTTGAAGCAACTGGTTGGGCGCAAGGAAATGAACGTCAACATGGTCACCTGCGGTGGTCAAGCGACCATTCCTATGGTGGCGGCCATCTCGCGCGTGCAAAAGGTCAAGTACGGCGAAATCGTGGCCACCATCAGCTCCAAGAGCGCTGGCCCCGGCACTCGCAAGAATATTGATGAATTCACGCGCACCACGTCGGGCGCCATCGAGAAAGTCGGCGGTGCCGCCAAAGGCAAAGCCATCATCATCATCAACCCGGCCGAGCCACCGCTCATCATGCGCGACACCGTGCATTGCCTGACGGAAGAGGCCCCGGATCAAGCGGCCATCACGGCCTCGATCCACGACATGATCCAGGAAGTGCAGAAGTACGTGCCGGGCTACCGCCTGGTCAATGGCCCGGTGTTCGATGGCCATCGCATCTCGGTGTACCTCGAAGTGGAGGGCTTGGGCGACTACCTGCCCAAGTACGCCGGCAACCTCGACATCATGACCGCCGCTGCGGCCCGTACGGCGGAAATGTTCGCCGAAGAAATCATCAACGGCATGCTCCAACTTGAGCCTGTGCAACACGCCAACGCGTAAGGAGAAACAACATGGATTTACGCGGCAAAAAAGTCACCGTTCACGACATGACCTTGCGTGATGGCATGCACCCCAAGCGTCACCTGATGACGCTGGAGCAGATGATCAACATCGCCACCGGTCTCGATGAAGCCGGCGTGCCCTTGATTGAGGTCACCCATGGCGACGGCCTGGGCGGCTCCTCGGTCAACTACGGATTTCCGGCCCACACCGACGAGGAATACCTCGGCGCTGTGATCCCGCAAATGAAGCAGGCCAAGATTTCGGCCCTGCTCATCCCCGGCATCGGCACCGTCGATCACCTGAAGATGGCGCATGACATTGGCGTCAACACCATCCGCGTCGCCACCCATTGCACCGAGGCCGATGTGTCCGAGCAGCACATCAAGATGGCGCGCAAACTGGAGATGGACACGGTTGGTTTTCTTATGATGGCGCACATGGCGTCGCCGGAGAAACTCGTTGAGCAAGCCCGCTTGATGGAAGGCTATGGCGCCAATTGCATCTATGTCACCGACTCGGCCGGCTACATGTTGCCTGATGATGTCAAGGCCCGACTGGGGGCCGTTCGAGCCGCGCTCAAACCCGAAACCGAACTCGGCTTTCATGGCCACCACAACATGGCCATGGGCGTCGCCAATTCGATTGCCGCGATCGAAGTGGGGGCCAATCGCATTGATGCCGCCGCCGCCGGTCTGGGCGCTGGGGCTGGCAACACCCCGATGGAAGTGTTGATCGCCGTGTGCGACCGCATGGGCATCGACACCGGCGTGGACACCTTCAAGATCAGCGACGTGGCCGAAGACCGCGTGGTGCCGATCATGGACCATGTGATCCGCATTGACCGCGATTCGCTGACGCTAGGCTACGCCGGGGTGTATTCCTCGTTCTTGTTGTTCGCCAAGCGGGCGGCGCAAAAGTATGGCATTTCGGCGCGTGAAATTCTGGTCGAACTGGGCCGCCTTGGCATGGTCGGCGGGCAGGAAGACATGATCGAAGACACCGCCCTCACGATCGCACGCAAGCGTGGGCTGATCGCCTAACGAGGTCTGCCCGGGTGGCGCGCTGCCCGGTCTGATTTTTTACTGTTTTGATCCTCGATGGCAGCGATGCGCTTTTGGCGTCATCGCTGTCGTCGTACTGGAGTCCTACCTTGGATGCTCAAATTTTTGCACTGCTGGGCCAGGATGGCGTTACCAATGGCGCCATTTATGCGTTGCTGGCGCTGGCCCTGGTCCTTGTTTTTGCAGTGACCCGGATTATTTTTATCCCCCAGGGCGAGTTTCTGGCCTGGGGTGCGTTGACCATGGCCGCGCTGGAAGCGGGTCAGCTGCCCGGCACGGTGTGGCTGCTGGTGGGTGCTGGCGTCCTCACGCTGGCGGCCGATGTGATGGACTCCAAGCCGGGGCGCCGCCAGTTGGGTAAATCACTGCTCTGGAACATCGCCTATCCCGTGATGGTGGTCAGTTTGCTCTGGCTGCTGCCCCTGCAAGAACTGCCGCAACTGGCCAAAGCTTGCCTGACGCTGATCATCGTCGTGCCGATGGGGCCGATGCTGTACCGCGTGGCGTTTCAGCCCGTGGCAGAAGCACCGGTGCTGGTGCTGCTCATCATCTCGGTGGCTTTGCATTTGGTGATGGTCGGCTTCGGTTTGTTGACCTTTGGCCCGGAGGGCTCCCGCACGGCACCGTTCAGCGAAGCGCAATTCGAGATCGGCTCCCTGATGATCGGCGGTCACACCCTGGTGGTGCTTCTGGCCTCGCTGCTGCTGATTGTGGCCCTCTATCTGTACTTTGACCGCACGCTCGGTGGCAAGGCCTTGCGTGCCACGGCGATCAACCGCAATGGCGCGCGCTTAATGGGCATTTCCCCCGCACTCGCCGGGCGGCAGACCTTCTTTTTTGCCGCCTTGATCGGCACCTTGTCCGGTTTGCTGGTGGCACCACTCACCACCATCTACTACGACAGTGGATTTTTGATTGGTTTGAAGGGCTTCGTCGCCGCCATCATCGGCGGGCTGGCCAGTTATCCACTGGCGGCCGGCGGTGCGTTGATCGTTGGTTTGCTGGAGTCGTTCTCGTCCTTCTGGGCCAGCGCTTTAAATGATTTGCTCGTGTTTGCGTTTATAATTCCGGTCCTGATCTGGCTGTAGCTGACGACCCGCCAAGTGGAGGAGGAAGAAACGCCGCACGTTGCCAGCACATCAGCGCGCGAAGGCTGGATTAGCCCGCGCCTGGTGTTGGCGGTGTTTCTGGTGTGTCTGGTGGCGGCACCGTTGCTGTTGCCGGAGTTCTATGTCACGCTGCTCAACTACGTGGGTTTGTCGGCGCTGGTGGCCTTGGGTCTGGTGTTGCTGACCGGTGTGGGCGGGTTGACTTCCTTTGGTCAGGCGGCTTTCGTCGGTATTGGTGCTTACACCACGGCGTGGTTGACGGCGGGCAGTGAGTTGCCCGCCTGGCTATCGTTTGTCAGTGGCTCGCCTTGGGCGGCGCTGATTGTGGGGCTGGTGTTGACGGCAAGCGTCGCGGTCATCATTGGCTCGGTGACCTTGAAATTGTCCGGCCACTATTTGCCGCTGGGCACCATGGCCTGGGGTATCAGCCTGTACTTCCTGTTTGGCAATATGGAATTCTTGGGGGGTCACTCGGGTCTGTCCAATTTGCCGCCGATCAGCATTTTGGGCACTGAGTTGCTCGACAACCGTTACTACTATTACCTGGTCTGGGCCTTTGTGCTCGCCGCCTTGTTCACCACCAAGAACTTACTCGACTCCCGCGAAGGCCGCGCCATTCGCGCGCTCAAGGGCGGCATGGTGATGGCCGAAGCGATGGGCGTAGACACCTCCCGGGCCCGGATGGTGATTTTTGTGATTGCCGCGCTGCATGCCTGTGCGGCGGGCTGGTTGTATGCCCACTTGCAGCGTTTTGTGAACCCGACGCCCTTTGGTCTGCACATCGGCATTGAATACCTGTTCATGGCCGTCGTGGGCGGTGCCGGGCAGGTGTGGGGTGCCTTGGTCGGCGCCGGTGTCATCACGCTGCTCAAGCAGTGGCTGCAAGACATCTTGCCCAAGTTGTTTGGCAGCGCAGGTCATTTTGAAGTCATCGTGTTTGGTCTGATGATGATCATCTTGCTGCACCGTGCGCGTGACGGTTTATGGCCCTTGCTGGCGCGACTGGTGCCGGTGCGTACTGACCTGAAGGTGATCGATCCGGGTGCCGCTGCCTTGCCGAAAAAACCACAGCCGCCCCATGGCGAAGTGATCCTTGAAGCCCAGGGCGTCACCCGCAAGTTCGGTGGTTTGGTGGCCAACAACAACATGAGTCTGCATGTGCAGGCCGGTGAAATTCTGGCCTTGATTGGCCCGAACGGCGCGGGCAAGAGCACGATGTTCAACCAGTTGTCCGGGGTCGATACCCCGACTTCGGGCGAAATCCTGTTCCGTGGCCAGTCGGTGGCCGGCCACAGTTCACGCGAGATCGCGGCCTTGGGTATGAGCCGTACCTTTCAGCATGTGCGCCTGTTGCCCACGATGTCGGTGCTGGAGAACGTCGCCATTGGCGCCCACATGCGCGGCAGCCAGGGCGTGCTGTCAGCTGCCTGGCGGCGGGACCGGGTGGAGGAGGCCCGCCTGTTGCGCGAAGCGGCGATTCAGGTCGAGCGCGTCGGACTGGGTGAGTTCATGCACGCCGAGGCGGGCAGTCTGGCCTTGGGTCAGCAGCGCATTCTTGAAATTGCCCGCGCCTTGAGCGCCGACCCTTGCCTGTTGCTGCTGGATGAACCGGCCGCCGGTCTGCGCCTGAAAGAAAAACAGGCGCTGGCCGACTTGCTCAAGCGCCTGAGCAGCGAAGGCATGGCGGTGCTGTTGGTCGAGCACGACATGGACTTCGTCATGGGCCTGGTGGACCGGGTGGTGGTGATGGAGTTTGGCGAAAAAATTGCCGAAGGTCTGCCGCAGGATATCCAAAAAGATCCTGCTGTGCTTGAAGCTTATTTAGGAGGTGTCTAGTCATGACCAAAAACGTACTGGAGGTCAAGAACCTCTCGGTCGCCTACGGCAAAGTAGAAGCGGTGAGCAACGTCAACCTGACCGTGGGCGAAGGCAAGATCGTGACCCTGATTGGCCCTAACGGGGCGGGCAAGACGACCACCCTGTCCGCCATCATGGGCGTGTTGCCGTCCAGCGGGCAGATCAGTTTTGACGGCAGCCTGGAGGCCGTGCCGGAAGTCGAGCGCATGGTGGTGCGGGGCATGAGTCTGGTGCCCGAAAAGCGCGAGTTGTTTGGCACCATGAGCATCGAAGACAACCTGTTGCTGGGCGCCTTTCAGCGCCACCGCAGCGGCCACCGCGACCAGGCGCAAACCATGGAAGAAGTCTATGCCCTGTTCCCGCGACTGAAGGAGCGACGCCAGCAGGCGGCAGGCACGATGTCTGGCGGCGAGCGCCAGATGCTGGCGGTGGGGCGTGCCTTGATGGCCAAGCCCAAGCTGCTGATGCTGGATGAACCGAGTCTGGGTCTGGCGCCGCTGATCGTGCGCGAAATCTTTCGCATCATTGCCGAACTGCGCCGACGCGGCGTGTCCATTCTGCTGGTCGAGCAGAACGCCCGCGCCGCACTGCAGGTGGCGGACTACGCCTATGTGCTGGAAAACGGCGGCATCAAGATGCACGGTGATGCCCAACAGTTGCGCGATGACCCGCGTGTGATCGAAAGCTATCTTGGTCTTGGCAGCAAGCACCAGGAAATGCTGGCCACCTGACCCCATTGCGCGTCCCTAACGGAGAAAATCAATGAAAGCACTTCGTATCATTTCCGACGAGCATCAGTCGCTGGCAGGCATCCTGCATGCGATTCGCTTCATGCTCAAGGAGATTTCTGCCGGCAAGCTGGAGCCCGATCTCAAGCTGTTTCAGGCCATGGTTCATTACCTGGATGCCTACGCCGAGAAGCGGCACCACCCCAAAGAAGACCGCTTGTTCACCTACCTGACCAACCGGACCACGGAAGGCTCGGAGGCCCTGGCGCAATTGGCACTACAACATGCCGACGCACCCCAGCGCATCGCCCATCTGGAGCAAGCGCTGACCCATTTTGCCGCCAACCCGGCCTGTTTTGATGAATTTGCCACGGCCTTCAACAGCTATGCCGACTTCTACCGCACCCACATGATGCTGGAGGAAGAGGTCGTGTTGCCGCTGATTCGTCGCCACCTGACCGAGCAGGACTGGCTGGCTGTGGACCAGGAATTCCTGGCTGAAATGGACGCCAAGTCGGGCAAAGATGGCTCGTCAGAAAACTTCTCCGCCATGTTCTCGCGTTTGGTTGAATGCGCGCCAGCCCCCATTGGCTTTGGCCCACGTCCTTACACCGATTAATGGCCTGTTGAACACCCCACTCCCCTCTATAGGAACGATGACCATGACAACCCCTACCCCTGCGCTGACAGAAGCCGGCACCAGCCAATTCATTCGCATCAAGGAGGGTGACCTCGACCTGCAGTTGCACTACAACGATGCCGGACAAGGCCCTGAGACCGTGGTCATGCTGCATGGCTCGGGACCGGGCGCCAGCGGCTGGGCCAACTTCAACCGCAACATCGAACCGCTGGTGGCGGCCGGCTACCGCGTGATCCTGATGGATTGCCCGGGCTGGAGCAAGAGCGACCCCATTGTTTGCACCGGTTCACGTTCTGACTTGAACGCGCGCGCGCTCAAAGGCCTGCTCGATGCCCTTGGCCTGGAGAAGGTTCACCTCATTGGCAACTCCATGGGCGGCCACAGCGCCGTCGCCTTTGCGCTGGCCAACCCAACGCGTGTCGGCAAGCTGGTGATGATGGGCGGCGGCACGGGCGGCCCGAGCCAGTTCGTGCCGATGCCGACCGAAGGCATCAAGCTGATTGGCGCGCTTTACCGTGATCCCACGATTGACAACCTGAAGAAGATGATGAATGTCTTCGTCTTTGATACCAGCAGCTTGACCGAGGCGCTCTACCAGGCCCGCCTGGACAATATGCTCAATCGCCGGGACCATCTTGAAAACTTCGTCAAGAGCGTGACCGCCAACCCGAAGCAATTCCCCGATTACGGCCACCGCCTGGGTGAAATCGCGTCGCCCGCGCTGATTATCTGGGGCCGTGATGACCGCTTTGTGCCGATGGATGTGGGCCTGCGTTTGCTCTGGGGCATGCAGAACGCCGAGATGCATATCTTTAACCGCTGCGGTCATTGGGCCCAGTGGGAGCATGCGGACAAGTTCAACCGCATGGTGCTCGACTTTCTCGCGCACTGACCCATTTATCGGTGGGCTATCGGGCCTTGCTCGCCGCCGTCATTCAGGCAGCGGCTCATCCGCAAAGTACGCTGCCAATTTCTCATCCACCTGGAGGGCGATCTCCGAGAGCACTTCAAGGCGCTCGTCGCTCAGAAGGCCGGGCGCCTGTTTCTGAAACAGCAGCGCATCGCGTCTTAGCAGCAAATCCCGAATCTCGGTTTTGTAAAGCCTGACGATGCATTCGATCACCGCATCGACGTCGGCATGGCCGGTATCGAGCGTCATTTGATCCAGAAGCAGCGCGGTCGTTGAGGCCGACAGCATCAAGTCACCGGTCACCCAGCTGTTGACGGTGAAAAGAGCCGTTGGAATGCCCTTGGCATCCAGGCTGATGCTCAACAAATGCCGCGTATTGACTTGCAGGTGGGGATCATCCGCAAGACGTGCGAATTCAATCTCTCGGGCAGACCGCAACCGGCGCGACCACAGTTTGCGCCGCGCAAACAGATGGATATGACCGTGCTCAGCCGCCCCTGGTCGGTCTTCAGACGCGTGCGAGTGGTAGAACCATTGATAACCGCGCTGCGGGTCCATCGCGTCGTCCTCGGGGTAATGCCGCCATTGGCGCGGCAGTTCACCGCCAAGCAGCGCGCCCAAAAGATGCTCGCCACGCCGGGCCAAGCCCGCGTAGGTTTCGAGCAGCCGCAGACCGGCGACTGGTGTCGCATCCCTTGATGGCGGCGTTCGCCGGTTGCAGCCCATGTCCATTAGTTCTTGGGCGCGCACTTGGGAGCGCATTTCGGGGCGCACTTGGGCGCACACTTATTGGCCGTGCATTTTTTCGCGCCGCACTGGGCTTTATGGCCCATCTTGGCGCCGCATTTGGACATGCCGACCTTGGGCTGGCATTTCATGGGGTCTTGCTTGTCTTGTGCCGCAGCAGGAAGTGCAAGGGTGGCCGTTGTCAAAGCGACGAGTGAGGCCATTTTCAAAGATGTTTTCATGGGGTTTCCTGATGGAGTGGTTAAAAGGCGTTTTGAGGCGATGCCTCGGAGACTAAGAGGCGCCCACTGAGCCATCGGGTTCGCGCCTTCCTGAAAATAGTTGAAAACGCCCAACCAAGCCGAAATCGCCCATGACTCGGTCATGTGTAAGAAAACGCCTCACCCTACGACCAACAAGAAATATTTGCGTGAGTGCGAACCGTTTTGCGGCGTGGCCGCCTCTTAGCCGTTAACCACCCTGAAAGGACCACCATGACCAAACCCTTATTGATCCGGTTGACGCCACTGATCGCCGCGTTCGCCCTTGCCGCGCCCCTGGCTTTCGCCGCAGACGACTCGGGCGCCTCGCCGGGCGCCCAAATCACCCGCCCGGCAGGGTACAAACCCATCGCCGGAGACGCCAAGCTGGGCGAGAAACTGTTCAACGACACCCAACTTTCCACCAACGGCATGGCCTGCGCCACCTGCCACGCCAACCATGGCGCGTTTCAGGCCAGCTTCGCCAAACCCTATCCGCACACGGTTCAAATGGCCCAGGAGCAACTGGGTCGCAAATCAGTGCATCTGGACGAAATGATCCAAGCCTGCATGGTGATGCCCATGGCAGCGAAACCGCTGCCATGGGACTCCAAGGCGCTTGCAGCGCTCGTGGCCTACGTCCAGATTCAGCAAAAGTCTTTCAAACCTTCCGCACTTTCAACCAACTAGGAGATACCCCATGACCTTCACTAAATCTGCGCTTCTGCTTGCCCTGTCCGCCATGGCCTCGCTGGCCCTGGCTGGTGACATCAAGCCGTTCAACCAAAAGGACTTCGACCAGCTGACCAGTGCAGGCAAACCGGTCGTGCTCGACATCAGCGCGACGTGGTGCCCGACCTGCAAGGCGCAAAAGCCCATCCTTGATGGCCTGATGCAGCAACCCGCCTACCAAGACGTGACCTTGATGACGATCGATTTCGATACCAACAAGCCCACGCTCAAAAAGTACAAGGTCACCATGCAAAGCACGCTGGTCGCCTTCAAGGGCGCGAAGGAAGTCGGCCGTTCTGTCGGCGACACCACGCCTGACGGCATCGAAGGGCTGATCCGGAAGACGCTCAACTGATGGAATTCGGACTCGGCTCCTACGGGTTCGGCTTGCTGGCGGGGCTTCTCTCGACGCTCTCGCCGTGCGTGCTCCCCATCATCCCTATCTTGCTGGGATCGGCGACCCACGCCCACCCCCGGGCGCCCTTGGCTTTGGCCGGGGGGCTTGCCATTTCCTACGCCCTGATCGGCACGGCGCTCGCATGGGCCGGGTCAGCTTTGGACCTGGACACCTCGATATTCCGCCATGTTGGTGCTGTCATCCTTGGCCTGCTCGGCATGGTTTTGATGTCGACCAGCTTGCAACAACGCTTCGCCTCGGCCACCTCAGGCATGGGCGACGCCGGCAACAATCTCATCTCGCGCATGCCGCTGGATGGTCTTGGCGGCCAGTTCGCCATGGGCCTGGTGCTGGGTGTCGTATGGAGTCCTTGCGTTGGGCCCACCTTGGGCGCAGCCGTCGTTCTGGCCAGCCAAGGCTCGCAGCTGCCGCAAGTCGCCTTGCTGATGGGCGTTTTCGGCATCGGCGCGGCCCTGCCCGTGGTCGCCCTCGCGTATGTCTCACGTGGCGCCATGATGAAGATGCGCGGCAAGCTCATGCAAGCGGGCAAGACCGGCAAGATGCTGCTGGGGGCGATCATGATCGGCCTCGCCGCCATGATTTTGTCGGGCGCTGACAAACCTATGGAAGCCTGGCTGGTCGAACATTCCCCCGCCTGGCTCACGACATTGACAACCCGCTTTTAACATGCAGGAACTTAAACCATGACCGTCACCGGGATCGAGCGAGACAATCTGATCTTCGCCGCGCAAACAGGCGATTCCGCCGCCATCGGGCGTTTGCTGACCGTCTGCCAATCTGACGCGCGACGCTACGCCCGCCGGCATTGCCAAGTCAGCGACGTGGACGATGCCGTCCAGGAGTCGCTCCTGGTCATCTCGCGCAAGGTGCATGGCCTCAAGGCCGCTGCCGCTTTTTCTTCCTGGCTTTTTACCGTCATCAAACGTGAATGCCGCAAGCTGGAGCGGGCCATGTTCCGTCACGATCCGCTGGATGACGATTTGGACGAGCATCAGCTCGCGAGCAAAAGCGACAACGATTTGCGCATCGACTTGGCCGCCGCCCTCGAATCGCTGCCCGCTCATTACCTTGAAGTGGTGCTGCTGCGCGACTTCGAGGAATTGACCATTGCCGAGATGGCCGAGCGCCTTGGCGAACAGCCTGGCGCCATCAAGAGCCGCCTGCACCGGGCACGCGAACTGGTGCGGGAATATATGATCGGCCCACCCTCCGTCACCAAAAATCAGCAGGAAATCCAATGACTCCTCAACCCCTCATGCCCCGCCAGGCCGTTCCCGCACTGGACGTGGCCACTCTCGACGGTGGCCGCTATGTTCTTGGCGCCGCGCCTGCCGGCCAATTTGACCTCGTGGTCTTCTACCGTGGCTTGCACTGTCCCATTTGCGCCAAATACCTGTTGGAACTCGAACGCCTCGCGCCCGAGTTTCACAAACGTGGCGTCAACCTGATCGCCATCAGCAGCGACGACGCCGAGCGGGGCAAGAAAATGGCCGACAAGGTCAGCGCCAGTGGCGTGACGTTCGGCTACGGTCTGGGCCTGCCAGCTGCGCGGATGTGGGGTCTTTACATCAGCGCGGGGCGCGGACTCACATCTATTGGCATTGAGGAGCCTGCCCTGTTCAGCGAGCCGGGCGTTTTTCTGATCAGGCCGGATGGCACGCTTTACTATGGCTCGACACAAACCATGCCGTTTGCGCGCCCGCAGTTTCAAGACCTTTTGGGGGCCATCGATTTTGCGATTGCCAAAGACTATCCGGCCCGGGGCGAGTACACCGGACCGGTCTGAAACAAAGCCACGTGGTGCAGGTGTCTCAAACGAGCAAGGCACGGGCAGAAGACCGCACCGTATCCGCGATGACATCGCGGTCAACCCGGGGCGCCAAATCTTTTGGCAAGCCGGTTTTCCCAGTGGGGTTCAGGCTGATCCGCCCGGCGGCGGTGTGCGTTGCGTATTCACCGGTGCAGGCGGGGCAATACAAGTTCATGCCTTCGCGGTGCGAACGCTGGACGACGATGGTGGGGCCGCACACCAGGCATGACTGCAGTGGAATCCCCGCATCACTGTGACCCACGATGTGATTCAACTCACCCGCCTGGCCCAGTTCGATAAATTGCTCACCCATGGCGCGGTCAAACTGGGTGCCTAAATTCTGTTGAAGGATGGACAGCGCCTGGGCAACTGGCATGCCCTTGCGGTAGGGGCGCGTACTGGTCATGGCATCAAAGGCATCGCAGATGCCGACGATCCTCGCATCGACCGAGATGTCGGCACCGGCAAGCCCACGGGGATAGCCCTTGCCATCCGGGGTCTCATGGTGCGCACGAATCGCTTCTTCAGCCAACTTGGCCAAGGGATGGCTGGCCAACATGCGCCAGCCCACGTCTGGATGGGTCTTGATGACCGCATATTCATCCTCAGTCAAGCGGTCTTTCTTGCCCAGGATGTGGTCCGGAACACTGATCTTGCCGAGATCGTGAAGGAAGGCTCCCACCGTAATGCGAGAGATGTCCTGGGCGACCAAACCGGCACGATGGGCCAACAAATTTGAAAATTGAGAGACACGCCACAAATGGCCCCCGGTATACGGGTCTCTGGCCTCAACCATCCAAGCCATGACCAGCAGGGAGCTCAACAAGTCTTCCTGATGGCGAAGTTGCTGGTTTGAATCGTCTGCACCCAGCAGGCCCTTGATGGTACTTAGCAAACTCAAATTGGGTTCTCCTGATGGACGCTGCGACTATTAATGGGTCAGATTAACACTCTTTTTCTTACACAGTAACCCAGCATTGAGTGACGATGACATGAGCCGCCGCGCAGTCAACTCGCCACGGGCCCCTGCCCAGCTTGGGGCGAAACAGCAGCGGGGCATCGCGGTGGGCTCCAGGTTCGCCGGCGCTGTAAAAAGTAGGATTAAACTTTCTGCGAAATCATAAGTTGATCTACTTTAGGCGGTGTTCATGAGTACTTTCGATCCCAACGCGCTGGAGTGCCTGGCCGCCATTGTGGAAGAGGGCGGTTTTGAACGCGCGGCGGTGCGGCTGTCCATCACCCAATCGGCGGTGTCGCAACGTTTGCGCTCGCTGGAGGTGCAGGTGGGCACGGTGCTGATTGTGCGCAGCCGCCCGCTCAAGGCGACATCAGCCGGGCGGCTGCTGCTCAAACACGCCATGCAGATGCGCTTGCTGCGGGCCGATCTGGAACGCGATCTGAAAGACTTGGCGCCTGGGGCGGCGGGCAGTGGCCGCGATGAGGAGCGGATTTCGATTGCCATCAATGCCGACAGCATTGCCACCTGGGCCTTGCCCGCCTTGAGCTCGCTGGCGCGTCAAGGTTTGGGGCTGGAGATCATCACCGACGACCAGGATTTCACCCACGACTGGCTGCGCGAAGGCCAGGTGCTGGGTTGTGTCACCACGCTCAAACAGGCCTTGCGCAGCTGCAAAATGGTGCCGCTGGGGGCCATGCGCTATGTGGCCGTGGCAGAGGCGGGCTATGCCCGTGAGCATTGTCCGGGGGGCTTGTCGCCGCACAATTTTCGCTCGGTGCCGTTTGTCGCCTTTAACCGCAAAGACGATTTGCAGTCCGAATTTGTTGGCCGGGCGTTCAAGCTCAAGCATGTGGCTTTGAGCCAGTTGTATGTGCCCAGTTCTGAAGGCCAGGTGCGCGCGGTGCTGGCCGGCTGGGGCGTCAGCGTGCTGCCCGAGTTGAAGGTGCGCGAGCATCTGCAAAGTGGGCAGCTGGTGGACATTGCCCCGGGCAACGCTTTGCCGGTAGAGCTTTACTGGCATTGCTGGAATCTTGATTCGGCGGGGCTGGATGCGTTGACGGCCGCTTTGATCGCCGCCGCCGCGGTGGCGCTGAATCCCCGTTAACGCACCAGCAGCACTGGCACTTTGCAGTGCGCCAGTACCTGGGTCGCGACCGAGCCCATCACCAGGTTCACCAGTGTGCCGTGGCCGTGCGAGCCCATGACGATCAGGTCGAACTTTTCGTCTTCTGCCATCTGGGCAATGGTTTCACCGGCATGACCGGTTTTCCAACTGGATTTGGCATCGATGCCGTGGCGCAGCAAGAACTCGCACACGGGTGCCAGCACTTTTTCCGCCTCTTCCAGGTAGTATGTATTGACGACTTCCTTGCCAACGGCAGCGCGTGCCCGCGGTGGCAACACGGGCTGCACCGTGAAGACCGAGTACTCGTTGCCCTGGCTCAGCAGGTCATGCGTTGTCAGGTAAGCCAGCATTTTTTTGGTGAAGGGGCTGCCATCCACGGCGAGAAGAATCTTCATGAAAACTCCTGTGTCAAAAGGTCAGTGTAAGCAGGATCATGGCCTTGCGGTTTGCCTGATGTCAAGTAATCCCGCCAGTCTGTGGGCTTGTTCTCCGGCCTGGTTTTAAAGCTCGATGCAACTGGCAGGCTGAAACGCCGACTGCTCATTTTTGCGGGCGTAGCCCAAGGGGTTGGCGATGACGCGGCAGCCCGCGCTGACATACTGGCTGGGTGCGTGCAGGTGGCCGTGCAGCCAGAGTTGGGCTTGCGGCAGCAGGTGGTCCAGGGCGTTGCAAAACCCGGCCGTGCCGGGGGCGAGGCCGTAGCGTGGGTCGGCACTTTGGAGGCTGGGCGCAAAGTGCGTCACCACCACGGTGCGGCCGTCAAAGGGCGTGGCTAAAGCCTGGGTCAACCAGTCCTGGCACACCAGGGCCTGCTCGCGGATGGCGGGGGCCAGCATCGGCTCGCCGTGGCGCGTGCTGCCGGTTTTTTTCAGGTAATAGTTGGCGGCGCGAAACGCCTTGTCGCGGGCCTTGAGTTGCTGGGTCAGCAGCCCGGTGGGGGGCGTGCCGTAAGGTGTTTTGGCGTTGGTGTTCGACGGGGTCGCCGTCGGCGCGAGCGCGTCAAAGTCGGTCCACAAGGTGGTGCCGATAAAGCGCACCGGGGGCTGCAACGGGTCCGGCCAGGTGATGATTTCACGCTCCAGCCACTGGATGCCCAGGCGCGCGCAGGTGGCTCGCAGCCGGTCGTGGGCCCGGTCAAAGTCCAGCATGTCGTACTCGTGGTTGCCGGGCACGAAAAAGACCGGGGTCGGCCAGCCGTTGTGGGGTGAAAAACGGCCCAGGCCAAAATCGGTATCCATCAACAAAGAGCCCGGCTGGTAAGAGCCGACATCGCCCGCCAGCACCAGCAGGTCCGCGCCGGGGGCGGGCGTGGGCACCCAGGCCGGGTGGACTTCCAGATGCAGGTCGGACAGGAGTTGAATTTTCATGCGCTGATTGTCTGTGCTGTTGGCCCCCGGGCGGGGCGGGCCTCAGCTGGCGTCGTCCGCCTGGAAGGCCGAATTGGAGACCGCCGAAATGGTGCTGCGCAGCCACTGGTGGGCGCTGTCGCTTTGCATGCGCTGGTGCCAGATGGCATCCACCTGCACCATCGGCACTGAAAAGGGCAGCTCCTGCAATACCAGTTGCTCGGCGAAGCCGGTCACGCTGACAAAGTGGCGCGGCAACACGGTCAGCAGATTGGAGTTGGCCACCACTTTGCCGGCTGTGAAGAACTGGTTGACCGTGAGCACAATGCGCCGTTCGCGTCCGATCAGGGCCAGGGATTCGTCAATAAAGCCAAACGGCCGACCCGAAAAACTCACCAGCAAATGCCGCGCCCCGCAGTAGCGGTCCAGGGTTAAAGGCCCATCTGCCAAGGGGTGATCGCGCCGCATCACGCAGACGTATTCGCCGCTGTACAGTCTTTGTTGCGAAAAAGATACGGTTTCGCCCGCCTGCGCCCGCGCTGTCAGGTCGGCGAAAGTGGCGGGAAAGTAGCCAATTGCCAGGTCCACGGATTCCAGGTCCAGCAGGCGCCGCGGGTCGCGCGTGGTGAGCGGCACCACGCGAATCGAGATGCCGGGGGCCTGCTGGTCCATCACCTTGACCAGTCCGGGCATGAGCTTGGCGGCCGTGGCATCGGCCATCGCCAGCACAAAGGTGGTCTTGGCGGCGGCCGGGGTAAAGCGGCTGGGACTGAGCACCTCTTGCAACTGGTTCAGCGCCTCGCGTACAGAGGGCCACAGCGCCAGCGCGCGCGGCGTGGGCAACATGGCATGACCATGGCGTTTGATCAATTCATCGCCCACGGTTTCGCGGAAGCGGCGCAGGGCATTGCTGATGGCCGGCTGCGTGAGGGCCAGGTTGTGCGCCGCCCGGGTCAGGCTGCGCTCTTTCATGATTTCGTCGAAAACGCGAAGCAGATTCAGGTCCAGTGTGCGGAAATTAATGGGGTTCATGGCGCTATTTAATCACTGTGGTGAATACAAAGCATTTCAAATATAAATTTGCCGTATATAAGCGTTTACCCTAGCATTGAGTCAAGTCCCACTATGTGAGTGGGACATTGCAGAAAGATTTCACTATGGGCAGCGTATTAAATGCCAACGAACAGTTCTCACGGCCGGTCAGCAAGGTTCGGACCGTGCCTTTTAAATCCCGCTCGGTGGCGGACATTGCGGCCAGCCGTGGCTATGACGGTGCGACCGGTCTGAGCGCCATGCTGTTGGCGGCCATGGTGTCGGCGCTGGTGGTGGTGGCCGACCAGTTGATCGGGACCTGGGCCGACGGACACCTGATGGTGGCCTGGATTGCCTTGTGGGTCGTGGGTTTTGCCACACTGGCCGTGTTTGGCGGGGCCGCACGCAAATTGGCTTTGACGTCCCTGAGCGCACTCGATGCCTGGTCCGAACGCGTGGCGCAAGAACGGGCCGATAAGCGTCTTTGGCTCATCGCCCAGTCGGATGCGCGGGTGATGGCTGACTTGAAAAACGCCATGGCACGCGGCGATCGTTAATTGCCCCGCTGAACGAAAAAACCACCGCAAGCGGTGGTTTTTTTACGTCTGGGCGATTAAGCCTTCAGGCGTTTTTCGATTTGCGCTTTGGTCGCGACCAGTTCTTTGGGCAAGTGGTAGGCCAGTTGCGTGAACAACTCGTCGTGCAGTTTGAGTTCTTCGACCCAGGCGCCGTTGTCAATGCTGGTGACGGTGTTGAACTGCTCGGGCGTGAAGTCCATGCCGGTCCAGGTGATCTCGTCATAGGTCGGGCTGACGCCAAACAGGTTGTCCACGCCTTTGGCCTGGCCTTCCAGACGGTCAATCATCCACTTCAGCACGCGCATGTTTTCGCCGTAGCCGGGCCAGACAAACTTGCCGTCGTCACCTTTGCGGAACCAGTTCACGCAGTAGATGCTGGGCAGTGTGCCGCCGGTGGCTTCGAGCTTGTGCTCCATGTCGAGCCAATGCTGGAAGTAGTCGCTCATGTTGTAACCGCAGAACGGCAGCATGGCGAACGGGTCGCGGCGCACCACGCCCATTTGGCCAACGGCAGCTGCCGTGGTTTCAGAGCCCATGGTGGCGGCCATGTAAACGCCTTCCATCCAGGTGCGGGCTTCGGTCACCAACGGCACGGTGGTCGAGCGGCGGCCACCGAAGATGAAGGCGTCAATCGCCACACCGGCCGGGTTGTCCCACTCGGGGTCCAGCGCCGGGTTGTTGCCCGCTGCCACGGTAAAGCGTGAATTGGGGTGGGCGGCCTTGGCGCCGGTTTGCTTGGCAATCTCGGGGGTCCAGTCATTGCCTTGCCAGTCGATCAGGTGCGCAGGCACGCCGCCGCCGTCTTTTTCCATGCCTTCCC